>DASQID010000114.1:0-23773 GCA_035631775.1 Acidobacteriota bacterium | reverse complement strand
CCCCCCCCCCCCCACCAGGGGTCTGATGACCCCCTGCACATGAATCCTGTCTGCACAAAATGTAAGTTTATTCTTGCGCGAGCCCTTAAAAGCCCACCGGGGTCATGCGGCAGGTGACGTGCGGCTAAGAGGGAGACTAAGAGTAAAGATCGAACCCTGGCCGACCGTGCTTTCGACCGAGATGCTGCCCTGATGTGCACTAATAACGTTGTGCACCACAGCCAATCCTAAGCCTACGCCCACGCCTACACCCTTGGTGGTGAAGCCAGGATCAAAAATCGTATCCAGGTGCTCGCGAGGTATTCCGCATCCGGTGTCACGGACTGTTATGACTGCCGAATCCGCCTCCCGCCGGGTTTCCACAAAAATCCGGCCCGACTCTTTTATCGCCTGGCAGGCATTTACAAGAAGGTTCATGAACGCCTCATTCAGAAGTGCTGGGAAGCAGGGGATCGGAGGGATCTCGCCGAGTGTCAGTTCGATTCGTATCCGCCGAGTTAGCGCCGGATCCAGTAAGTGGACCACTGTCTTGAACGCTTCGTTAATGTCGGCATACTTGAATGCCGCCTCGTCCAGGCGGGCAAAGGAAGAGAGTGAACGCACCACGGAAACAATGCGCGCGCAGGCGTCGGCGCTCACGTGGCCAAGCTCGGACAGGTCCTCGAAGACTCTTGCGTCCTCGGCCGATTTGTTGGAGCTCGCGGCGAGTCGGTTAAACGAAGCCGTCAACATGTCCAGGTTCGATTTGAGCGCCCCGAGAGGATTGTTGATTTCATGAGCTACTCCCGCCACCAGGCGGCTCAGGGAAGCGATCTTCTCAGTCTGATAAAGCTTCAGCTGCACCTTTGCCAGGGCCGATGTGCGCTCCTCGACGAGAAGTTCCAAGTTCTCATTGGTCCTTCTCAGGGCGTCGGAGAATCTGGCATTTTCGATCGCAAGCCCGATCTGGGATGCGACGGCGCAGAGCAGCTGCAGGTCTTCGTGAGCGAAAGCCCCAACCGTAGCCTTGTTTTCCATGTAGAGGATGCCGAGGTTGCCCGACTTGCCCAGTAATGGAGAACATGCGACTGAATGGAGTCCGGAGGCCACCACGCTTTTGCCGTGGGCAAAGCGTTCATCTGCGACCGCGTCCGAGGTCACAATGCCCCTGCGTTCGCTGAGAATCTTCTCCGCAATAGTGCGGGATAAGACCACTGGTTCCGGAGAGTCGGCACCGCCGTCTCTCTCGCAGCTTGTGACCGGATGCAACGTCTTCTTGTCCTCTTCCAGCAGGAATATCGCGGCGCGCTCCGCTTCCGTGGACGCCAGCAAGATCCGGGTCGCTTTTCGGCAAACTTCCTCCACGGATTGATCTGTCGAAAATGCGCTGCCCAGGTCGAGCAGCAGCCGGAGCGTCCTATGTTCCCTTTCCAGTTGTGCCATCCGATCGCCGCCCTCGGGCACTTCCGCAGCATGCTGCAGTGGAGAGGTCAGCTGAGATATCAGCTCATCGTAGTCTCCCTCGATGCTGTGTGTGAGAACGGATGAAATCGCCGGCAGGGATGACTCCATGACTGAGTATGACAGCACATGGTGTCCGATCTGCACCTTGTCGCCGTGGTTGAGAACCGACTTGTCTATCTTGCGTGAGTTGAGATACGTGCCGTTGTGGCTTTGCAGATCCTCGATGAGGTACCCGTCGTCCTGGCGTCTTATGACGCAGTGATACCGGGAGACATCGGAATCCTCGAGCACGATGCTGTTGTCAGAGGAACGGCCCAGGGAGTACTCAGGCTCGTTCAATACCATGTCCTCTTCTTTACCGGACGGCTTCTTAATGACGAGCTTCGGCATTTTTCAAACCCTGACTGCCCAGATATCCTGCCTGTCTTGTATTACCGACTGCGATGCATTACACCACAGACACGCATCGTTCACGGAGCATAAAAAACGCGCGCGGTCGGGCACGCCTTGGTTTTTGAATATGAATTGTCGCAGGGGCTCTGATGCTCACGCGCCTCTTGTCGAACCTCCTATTTGGAGTCTCTCCAACCGATCCCGTCACGTTTGCGGGGGTCGCTGCGCCTGTTACATTCCAGCGCGGCGAGCGACCAATGTCGATCCTGTGGTGGCACTGAGAAACGAATAAAGGCTGCTAATAGCGTGCAAAGGCGATCGCCACCGGACTGGCGGTCCGCACTACCTGTCCGGTCGGTGTGAGGCGGCCCGAATCGGCATCGGCGAGGAAGGTGACCACGGTGTCGGACTGCTCGTTGGCTGCGTACAGGAAACGGCGGGACGGATCGAAGCCGATAAAACGCGGAATCCTGCCCTGGGTCGGCGTCCAACCGGCGGGCGTGAGCAGGCCGGTCGCGGGATCGGCCGAGAATATTGCGATGCTGTCGTGGCCCCGGTTCGAGCAGTAGACGTACCGCCCATCGGAGGAGGCGGCAATCTCCGCACCGGTATTCTCCCCGGTATAGTCCGGCGGCAGAGAGGGAAGAATCTGTGCCGCCCGCAGACTGCCTCGCTCGGCTTCCATGTAGTAAGTGGTTACTGTACTGCTGATTTCATTCAGCACCCACGCGACCGGCAGCGACGGGTGGAAGGCTGCGTGCCGCGGCCCGGAGCCCGAGCGTGCTGCCGCGGAGCCCTGCACGGTCGGAGTCAGGTTTCCTGTGGCGGCGTCGAAGAGAAACATGAACACCCGGTCCAGACCCTTGTCGGGCACCATGACGAACTTGCCCGACGGATCAAAAACGATTTGATGGGGGTGTGAGCTGGTCTGATCGGTCCTGTGCGGCCCCGGTTGGCCCTGCAATGCCACCAACTGCACCCGCTCTCCGAGAGACCCATCCTGCCGCAGCGACAGAACGGAAACATTGCCCGTGTTGTAATTGGCCACCAGCAGGAATCGGCCGCTCGGGTCGACAGCTGGGTGCACCCCGTTGCGGCCCCCGGTCTCGATGCGATTCAGCATCGCCAGGCGACCGGAATTGCGGTCAACCGCAAACGCAGTGACATAAGTCTCGTCGCCATGCACAGAGTAAAGACTAAGCCGGCTCGGGCTGAGCACGAGGAAGGAAGGATTAGTCAGGTTGCCAAGCTGCTGAACAGGCGTCCAGTCACCCGTCTCCGGACTCATGTGGTATACGTGGATACCGTCGCCGCGCGCATAGCGTTTGGCGGTTGTATAGCAGCCTACATAGGCATAAACCGCCACTGACTTCGTCTCCGGCTGCTGGCCGGCCGGCTGTGTGGTCTGGCCCCGGGCTGCCGCCCAAGTCAGCACGGCACCGCCAAGGAGTTGGCGGCGGCTCATGCGCCTCCGCTCTGGCAGCATTTTCGTTTCACCTCCCGGGACGAAACAGTCTATTCCGAATTGAGACAAAGAAGCTCAAAAAAACACGCAATTCACGGCGCTTGCAGGAGGTGGGCCGCCGGGCGTAGGATCGCGCCATGCTCGCGAGAATCCCAATGAAGTGCATCGGTCTGTGCCTGTCGATCACGCTCTGCGTCGTCGCCCAGGAAAGGAAGACGGATCCTACATTTCTCCACAGGTCCGTTATGGACCTGGAAGCAAAGAATTCCGACCTCACCGCCCCGACGTGCCGTTACAAACCGATTTTTGGTGAAGGTGATGCGGATGCGCGGTCGCTGAGGGGAATCGCGCGGTTTGGTGAGATGACCGTCGATCCTCGTGGAAGCAGCGCGCGAGTGAATTACCCGGCGGAAGAGCAGGTATATGTTGTTCTGCAGGGCACGGGACTACTTCAGTACGGTGACGACATGGTCCCGGTGCGCAAGAATGACTTCATGTACCTGCCCCCAGGAGTTGCCCACGGGATTGTGAACTCGTCCGAAACATCTTGCCGCTTGATCGTGATGGGATTCCGGATTCCCAAAGGTACCGAGACAAGTCCGCCACCGGGCATCCTGCTGTCCAATATCGACGACGTGAAGAAAGAGGTCGTGGGTGGCCACCCCCGACCCCCCTTTATCAGCTGCTCATGGGCGATATCCACAGCACCAGGGACAAGCTGGCTGCCGCACGCGTCTTGACCAGCCTTTTCATTATGGAGTTTGCGCCGGGAGGGACTAACCTGCCGCATCACCACGAGCGCGAAGAGGAGATCTATCTGGTCCTAAACGGGCACGGCGAAATGGTGGCGGGGAGCGGGACTGATGGGATCGAAGGCCGGTTTCCCGCCAAGGCCGGAGATGCCTACTTTTTCCGTCTCAACTGCACAGTCGGATTCGACGCCAGCAACACACCAGGCGAGGAGAAGACCCACATCCTGGCGGTACGGTCGTTGTTTCCATTTGGAGGTCGGTGAAAATATCGACGCGATGGAGGGCCAGGGTCCCGTCCAGGGCACGCCGGTAAAGATGGACCTGATTATCGCCGGCACAAATGTCTTGGCGACGGACATGGTGAGCGCGAGTCTGATGGGTTTCGAGCCGGAGGAGGTCCCAACGTTCTCGTGGGCATGCAAAGCCGGCATGAAGCCGGCGCGGCTGGATGAGATTGAGGTGCGCGGAGAGAAGCTCGAGAAAGTTTGGCGCATATTCGCGAGGGCGCGAGTCCTGCCGTGGCCGAGCATTCGCAACTACTATGGCGTAAAGGAGATAGCGTAGCAGCGGGCCGGCTGGCCGACCGGCGAAATCAGCGCCTCGCATCTCCCCGCCCGGCACTCCCACCAGCAGAGTGATCCCCGGATATCAGGTATCCCACGGGCCGTAGCGCGTTCCGCAAGTTCGCATCTGTGAGTGCTTCCTAATAAAACATCAGCGGCTCCTCAGACAAATCCTTCAGGTCATTTCGCACCTCGTGAATCGACACGTATCGATCCTGCGGATATTTGGCGAGCATCTTTTTCACGATGTGCTGGAGGCGGACGGGAACATCCGAGCGAAGCTCTCCAAGCGCAAGGGGCATGAGCTTGTCCAAAGCGGATTCGTCTCCGCTGCTCCATGCTCGAAGCAATGAGGAAAGTTCCTGCGGAGGAGATCCAGGCACAAAACCTCCTTTACATTCATGAGGGCTGTCCGAGAGGTGGCTCGATTATACACGCGCTCCAGGCGGTGGATATGGCCGTAAACCATCGGTATTTGCGATGGGAAAAGGGCGCTGCCGAGACCCAAAGAGCAACGGGTCGAAAGGAGTCATTCCTCGCGCAGAGCCTGGATTGGATCCATCCGCATGGCCTTACGTGCAGGGAGGTAACTCCCGGCTACCACAATTGCGAGCAGCAGGGAGGCAACAGATGCAAAGGTTGCAGGATCCGTGGGTGTGATCCCAAAGAGCAGACTGGAAAGCGCGTGTGTTGCACCAAATGCCGCCGCCATTCCAATGCTGACTCCTGCGACGCCAAGCGCGATACCCTGGCCCAACACATTCCGCAGCACCTCAAATGGCCGTGCTCCGAGGGCCATGCGAATGCCGATTTCGTGAGTACGCCTGCTTACCACATAGCCGAGCACGCCGTAGATCCCAACGCAAGCGAGCACCAAGGCCACTGCGGCGAAGACGCCGAACAGTATCGCATTCACGCGCTGCGAAGAAACCTCCCGGTCGAGGATCTCTTCCATGGTACTCACATCCACTATCGGGCTGTCCGGATCGACTTCCCGGATAGCCTGACGGACTCCTGCGGCCAGGCGGCTCGGATCTCCCGAGGTTCGAACAACGAGCCAGGCCGCCAATTGCGGCGCCTGTGCGGCGGGTAGATATAACTCGGCTTTGGGATCCATATCCAGCCCCGCTCGCATACTGCCGACCACTCCCACGACGGCGATCCACGGTTCGTCGGAGCCGAAGCGGAACCGTTTGCCGATCGGGCTTTCGTTGGGCCAGAACTTACGCCGCATGGCTTCGTTGATAAGGGCGACCGGCGGTGCATCGGCGCTGTCGTGGAGATCTATGGCGCGGCCATCGCGTAGGGGAACCCCCAAGGTGTTCAGAAATCCGGGTGTCACGATGCGATAGTTCGCGTTGGTAACCGTGTCTCCACCGAGGTCCGGCTGCCCCTCAATGGTAAACCCGTTTACCCAGCCTTTGAATGCAATCGGCACCCCGTTGCTGAATCCAGCCGACACTACGCCGGGAAGTGCTGTCACGCGCTGAAGTATTCCATCATAAAAAGCCGCCCTTCCGGACGCTTCGCGGTATTTCCGACCCGCCGACGCCGTTCGCACCGAGAGGATATGATCGGTGCGGAAACCTGTATCGACGGCGCGCATTCGGGCAAGAGTCTGGATCATCAGGCCGGCGCTGATCGTAAGGACGAAGGCCAGCGCCACCTCTGTAATCACCAGAGTGCGTTGAAGCCCCCGGCCACCGGGCGCTTCCCGGGCGCCTCCGGGTTTCAACACCTGGTGGATGTCCACCTCCAGCGCCTGGAGTATGGGAGCAAGTCCGCAGACGACGCCCGTGAAAAGAGAGACCGCCAGAGTGAAGCCCAGGACTCTTAAATCCACGCTAATGGAGGTCAGGCCTGCAATCCCATCAGGTACCAGCTTATCGAGAAAGCCGAGGCTCCAGAGCGCAATCGGGAATCCCACCATGCAGCCGCAAAGTGCCAGCAACACGCTTTCGGTGAGGAGCTGGCGCATCAGCTGCAGCCGGTTCGAGCCCACTGCCAGCCGGATTCCGATTTCGCGTCTCCGGCCGGCTGCGCGCGCCAGCAGCAGGTTGGCGATGTTCGCGCACGCAATGAGTAATACAAATCCGACCGCAGCCAAAAGGATCAAGAGCATCGAGCGGGTCTCTCTGACGAAGTGGTCGCGCATCGGAGCAACGAAGGCCGCGACAGTACGGTTGGTCGCCGGATATTCCTGTTGCTGGCGCAGGGCAATCGTGTGGATCTCTTCGTTGGCGCGTTCGAGCGATACGCCGGGTGCCAGTCGCGCCACCACAATCGAATTATGCTTGCCGCGGTCCGTGAAATCTCGGGGACGGTATGCCGTTCCGACCGGAGCCCAGAGTTCGTTGCCGTTGTCCGGAAAACGGAAACGCGGAGGCATCACCCCCACGATTTCGTACCTTTCCTCGTTGAGAACCAGCGAACGACCGACGACGTTCTCATCGCCGCCGAACGCGCGGCGCCAGAAGCCGTCGCTCAGGATCACCACCTTCGCGGTCCCCGGTTGATCCTCTTCGTCCCGAAAAGGACGGCCTATTGAGGGTTGTACGCCGAGTATATGAAACAGGCTCGCGGTGACGACGCTCCCCTCCACCCGCAACGCCTCCCCTGTCCCGGTGACAACATAACGTTTCTGCTCGAGCGCGCCCATTTGCTGAAACACGTGGTTACGCTCGCGCCAATCCATGTAATTGCCCATGGCGACCACGCTGTCCTTGAGGCCGAACATGCTGGTCTCCTCCCAAACAAACACCAGCCGTTCAGGCTCTGGGAATGGGAATGGCCGCAACAGCACGGCATTGACCAGGCTGAAAATCGCCGTATTAGCCCCCACCCCAAGCGCGATCGTCAGGATGGAGACCGTGGCAAACAGAGGGTTCTTCAGAAGGATTCGGGCGGCATAGCGAATATTGCGCATGCGTTTTCCTCGCTATTGAGACGCGCAGGGGCCGAAATTGGTTGGTCACTTCCTATATGCCAATTGCCTGAAAGCAAAGCCGCTCGGGGGTCCCGTTAAAGCGCGGGCAAGGGATAGGCGGCCCGGTACTTCTTCGACCGCAGCGCATCGGCCTCCGGGTCTCCCGGAAAGGATTCGATTTCCGGATCGAAGCGGACGCTGCGCTTGAGGTGGTGGACGATGTTGCCCAGGTGGCACAGCATGGTACTCAGACGGCCTATCTCTATGTCTGCATTCGGCGGCTTGCGGGATTTCACGCATTCCAGGAAGTTCTTCTCGTGTTCGTAGGGCGCCTTGGGGGCCGTCGGACCCGGTTCACCCTTGCTGCTCTGGACGCGCCAGCCGTCCCCGTCCACAATCAATGCTCCTTCGGTCCCATAGAAACCGGTGCCCGCCTGGGTGCCCTCAACAGCGTTCCCGCCGTTGAAGCTTCGCAGTTCCCAGACCAGCAGGAAGTCGCCGTAGTCGTAGATCATCACCTGCGTGTCGGGAACCTCTTTGGCATCATTGAGCCAGTAGATGCCGCTTTCCCCCGAGACGCGCACCGGCAGGCACTTCTCGGCATTGCGCAGCTTCTGGATCCCCCACAGCGCCACATCCAGCATGTGCACACCTTGGTTGCCGAGCTCGCTGTTGCCGTAGTCCCAGAAAAAGCGCCAGTTATAGTGAAACCTGTTGGGATTGAATGCGCGTTTTGGCGCGGGCCCCAGCCACATATCGTAATCGGCTCCGTCCGGCGGCGCTCCGTCCGGCGGATTCCCTATACTCTGGCGTACCTGGCACATCCAGGCCTTGATCAGGCAGATCTTGCCGAGCTTGCCTGACCCCACATATTCCGCAGCCGTGCGGAAGTGTTCGGCGCTGCGGCGCATTGTGCCGACCTGCATCACTCGGTTATATTTCCGCGCGGCGTCCCGGATGAGCTGCCCTTCCCGGATAGTCTGGGAAACAGGCTTTTCGAGGAAAACATCCTTGCCCGCCTGGCAGGCCATGATCGCCATATGGGTGTGCCAGTGATCGGGAGTTGCGATGATCACGGCATCTACCGATTTGTCGTCCAGTACGCGGCGAAAGTCCTTGACGTACTCGGGTTTCCTCCCCTGTGTCGTCTCGATCTCCGGAACGACCCTGGCCGCGATCGCATCGTCAACGTCGCAGAGGACCGTGATCCGCGCGCCGGCCTTGACCGAGCGCAGCGCCACGCCCCTTCCCTGGTTGCGCGCACCTATCAGTGCCAGCGCCACGGGTTCGTTCGCGCCGTATGCCCTGGGATTGAGGTTGACAAACGCGCCTGCGGCGAGTGCTCCCGAAGCGGCGCTTTTCAGAAATGAACGGCGATCGCTGTTTTTCATAGTCTGTTAAATCTACCTCCGTGGCATGGGACCGGTCCGACGCGGTCCTCCTCACTTCATGCTCGCCTCGAGTTCTACGAGGGCTTGATCAAGAGCATCAACGCGAAATGAATCGTTGGTGCAGAAGAAACATGTCAGCACCTCAATGCTAGGATCAAGTTCTAGCTGTGTTGATAATACCCGTGCTGATTATAGAGGAAGGCAAGCCAAAGTGGGACACCCCTGGCAATGAGGGGACGAATATCGGACCCCGCTGGAGCGCTCCGGAATCCTTCTGGCCGACTCTCTGCGTGCACGACCAACCGGGGGCCGGGTATCATTCGGCGGCTTCCGAAGTATGCCACCTGAGGGAATCGATGCCGCTTCTGCTGAGACAGGTTTACTGGGCAGGTTTCTCGAATCCCTGCAGCAGTGTCTTCAAGCCGTTCTACTTTCATGGCCCCAAGCCGCCCGCCGATTATTCCCGCGGCACCTGCACCTACTCCGCAGATTCGCCCTGGTGGTGGGCCAACCGAATCAAGCTTCTCTGCGAGCTCAATTACTCGGCACTGAATCCAGCAGTCCGAGGAGTATTTGACGAAACCGAGGGATGGATACTCCAGCGCCAGTGCAATTATGAATCGCAGGCCATGGACCTTCTTAGGAAGAAGCAGCAGGACGCCGCGGTCGCCCTCCTGCAGAAATACGTCGATGAAAATTGCAGCCGGATCGAAACTGAGTACAATAAACTGAATGAGGAATTGCCCGCAAAGCTCGAAGCGACAGGAAGAAGATATCTCTTTCTCGACTATCTGAGGGACTGGACCACTAGGGCAGGGGTCCCACTTCCTTTCAAGAACTGATAAAAAGCGTCCGGCTGTTCATTCTCCGATGGAGACCCTCGATATGCAAACCTGCCAGCAACTGGCGCTACGTGCCCTCCGATCTCTCAGCGGCATGGGAGTGGCGTGTCTATTCTCGATACTCGCGAGCGCCCAGGTGGTCGGCGGCCAGGTTGCCGGTCCACTCAGAGTGTCGGCCAACCCCAACTATTTCATGGATGCCAACGGCACAGTGCTGATCTTAATCGGATCGCAGACGTGGAATACGCTTCAGGACTGGGGCAGCAATGGCACCGTGCAACCGATCGATTTCAGTGCTTTCGTTAGTTTCCTCACCTCCCACAGGCACAATTTTACGCTGCTCTGGCGCACGGAACTACCCAAATTCTGCGGGCTCCCCAGCAGCGCGAGCTCGCCGCCGGAATTGACGGTCAGCCCGCATCCCTGGCTGAGAACAGGACCAGGGAAAGCGACCGATGGAGGATTGAAATTCGATCTTACGAAATTCGATCAGGTATTTTTTGATCGACTCCGGGCGCGGGCCCAGGCTTTGAACAACGCCGGTATTTTCGCAGGCATCTATTTATTCACCGGCGAGTGGCTGAACAGCTTCCGCTGCTCGAGCGACGGATACCCATTCACAGGCACGAACAATATCAACGGCGTCGACGACGGCTATTTGGAGGGACACAGAGGCACAGGTTCGATCACGATGACCGCGCCAAACGCGATCACTGCGTTTCAGGACGCGTATGTGGAAAAGGTAATCGACAGCCTGAACGATTTGCCCAATGTGCTGTGGATCGTCTCCGAGGAGGCTCCCAGCGATTCCCTCTGGTGGAACAACCACCAGATTTCGCACATTCGAGCTTATGAGTCCGGCCAAGCCCTGCAGCACGCAACCGGTTTCGCTGCGCTGGTCGGGTCTTCGGATGAGATCCTTTACAACTCTGATGCGGACTGGGTAGCGCCGCAAGTCAGAGTCTCGCCGAACAGATCTTGTGGATCGGGAATACCGAAGTGCAAGGTCAATGTCAATGACAGTGACCATGCTTACTGGGAAATGTGGAGGCAGACGGTGCTACAGAATCGCAACTATGCCTGGGAGAACTTCATGAGTGGAAACCAGGTGTTGTTTATGGATCCCTACCTGCTGTATTACCCACGCGAGAACCGAAACCTGTGCATCTCGCCGACCCGCGCGATCTGCATCGGGCCGGACGCCCGCTGGGAAGGCTTCCGGAACAACCTCGGGTACATTCTAGAGTATTCTCGCAAGCTGAGCCTCGCCAGCTTGACTCCGCGCGGCGATCTCAGTTCCACGGGATTCTGTCTTGCCCGGACGCTGCCGGTTGGAGCCGAGTATCTGGTCTACGCTCCTTCGGGTGGCCCGTTTACGGTAGATCTCTCGGCGATGCCGAGCACGCGGGCAGTCGCGGTTGAGTGGTTTAACCCTTCGAGTGGAGCCGTCGTCGCCGAAAAGCCCATTCCCGCCGGATCGACTTCCCAGAGGTTCTCTCCGCCCTTCAGCGGGGACGCCGTGCTTCACCTCACCGATACCCAGCATCAGCATCAGGGTCGCACCAAGGCAAATCCAGATGTCGGAGTCAATTAGAACGAAAACCGCTTCTGGTCTAATGCTTCAAACCGCTTTTCTTGCTCTGTTTATTGCAGCAAAGCGTTTCCAGACAACGGCAAGATCATCCGGGGCAAGCTTAGACGCAAGAAATGCCGGCAAAAATCGAATTTAAGCCGTTGGTCCCCATTTCGCATCCGCGCAACCTATTGCGGATACAGATGTTGCCTTGGTCCGACCCCGATCGTCATTGCCTCTTCGGACAAAACGACATCTGTGATAGTCTCAAAACACCGCGATATGACTCGGAAAAGGAAAAAACGCGCTCTCCCTCCCCGCCGCCTCCGGATGAAACGATCTGGGCGTCTCCAATCAGCGCATGCATGGCTGGCAAAATTCAATGGCAAGAACATCATTCGATCGTATGCCCGCTGGTATGGCGTAGATAAGCTCTGTGCCATTAAGGAACTGCAGATGCTGGGAGTGTCACTGCCTGCGGAACGCGTCGAGGCGGTCAGGTTTTCGATGGCAAGGCATCTACGCAGATCCCGCAAGCCGGCCAACGAATTACCTGAGGGTTGGGGAGAATACTGGGACGACGACTTCGCCGTAATCGTCGACTTCACGGAAGGAGGAGCGCCCATCGGCATCCGGCGGGATGAGGAGTGACGCACACGTCACCCACGATGTAAACCTGCCACTCGGAGGCTCCTCCACATCGGAACCCGGCACCTTTGCTGCCGTGGCTCCTGAGGGAACATAGCTCTTGCCGGTTGCGTATTAGCAGGTGTAGTTCACCAAGGTAGACCACCATCCGGAGGTTAATCGCATGGACACTCTCACCCACGATCTTCGCTACGCGCTCCGCATGTTGGCGAAGAGTCCGGGCTTTACCGCCATCGCTCTCATAACGCTTGCACTGGGCATCGGCGTCAACTCGTCGCTTTTCTCGATTGTCAACGGAGTGCTGCTCAATCCCCTGCCTTACCCAAAACCTGAACAGCTCGTGGCCGTGTATCAGCGCGCGTTTAACTTTGAAAAATCCAGCATAAGTTACCTGAATTTCCTGGACTGGCAGGCCGGCAACCACACTTTCGCCTCGATGGCCATCTACCGCTCGGACACCTTCAACCTCACCATCGGTGGGGAGACCTCCCGCCTGCGCGGCGATATGATTTCCGCCAGCTTCTTCCCGACTCTCGGGGTTGTCCCCATCATGGGACGCAATTTCACAGCCGAGGAGGATCGTGTTGGTGCACCTCCGGTCGCACTCATCAGTGAAGGACTGTGGAAGCGGAAATTCGGGGGAGCGCCGGACGTGCTTCAGAAGACGATCACGCTCAACGGTGCTGCCTATACTGTAGTGGGTGTGACCCCCGGTAATTATCACCTGGACAGAAGCAATGACGTGTACGTTCCCATAGGGCAGTGGGGCGATCCTACGTTTCGCGACCGCAAGGTGAGCATGGGTTCCAACTCCATCGCTCGCATGAAGGAGGGAATCTCCCTCGCACGGGCGCAGGCGGATCTCGATGCAATCGCGGCGAACCTCGCCGCCACATATCCGGAATCCAACAAGGGGGTCGGAATCGGCGCATACCCGCTGAAGAAAGACATGGTGGGCGATATTGAGCCCTTCCTGCTCGTTCTGCTTGCTGCAGTGGGATTTGTTCTGCTGATAGCGTGTACCAACGTCGCCAACCTGCTGCTGGCGCGCGCAAGCGAGCGCGCCCGCGAGTTTGCAGTCCGCATCGCTCTTGGGGCCGCCGGCGGCCGGATCATCCGCCAGCTGCTTTGCGAAAGCGTGCTGCTCGGCTTGGTGGCTGGCGGCCTAGGACTCGCTTTGGCGACATGGTGCACGCCGGTGCTCTTGAAGACTCTGCCTTCCACCCTTCCACGCGCGGGTGAGATTCGGGTGGACGTTCGCGTGCTCCTATTCACCTTCGGCGTCTCCATTCTCGCGGGAATCGCATTCGGCCTGGTGCCTGCATTGCGCATCCGGCGGCCCGACCTGCACGAGACCCTGAAAGCAGGCGGTCGCGGCACAAGCAGCGCACGACATCGGGTTCAGGCGGTCCTTGTTGTCCTTGAAATGGCGATGTCCCTGGTGTTGTTGATCGGCGCGGGTCTGATGGTCCGCACACTTGAGACACTCTGGGCGGTGAATCCGGGCTTCGACCCGCACAATGTACTGACATTTGCTGTCGCGATGGACCCTCAGCTGAGCACAAACCCGGCCGGTGGGCGGAGCGCCATGCGGGAGCTGCACCGCAGCCTCGGCGCGATACCAGGGATCGAGGCGGTGTCTCTCATGGCCGGCTCGATTCCGATGAACGGCGACTCCGAGCTCCCGTTCTGGCTTGACAACGAACCCAAGCCCGCTTCCATACAGGACATGAAAGTGTCGCTTTTCTACTGCGTTCAGCCGGACTACCTTCGAGCCATGGGGATCCCTCTACTGCGCGGACGCTTCCTCACCGAACACGACGATGAACGCTCACCGCTGACCGCCGTGATTGATGAGAGGCTGACGCAGAAGTATTTCCCAGGTCAGGATCCCATCGGCCGCCGCCTCAACATTGAGTACATCGGGAACGTGGAAATCGTCGGGGTCGCCGGACACATCAAACACTTCGGGCTGGATACCGATGCGACTGCAGCTGTCCAGCCACAGATGTAGCTGCCCCTTTTGCAGCTACCAGACCAATTGATGCCACTTGTGGTCCATGAGATCAGCGTCATCGCGCGCGCGAGAACGTCTCCCGTGGGTGTCATCGAACAGGCCCGGAGCGCTGTCTCGCGCATGAACAGCCATCAGGTGATGTGGGGCGTCCAAACGATGGATGAAATTGTCCGGAATTCGCTTGCTTCTCGCCGCTTCTCGATGTTCCTGCTCGGCATTTTTGCGGGGCTGGCGCTGGTGCTTTCGAGCATCGGCGTCTACGGCGTGATTTCCTATCTGGTCGGTCAACGCTCGCACGAAATCGGCATTCGCATGGCGCTCGGCGCCCAGCGTGCGGATGTGCTTCGCCTCATGCTGGGCGAGGGCTTGAGGATGGCGGGAGTCGGGGTGCTGATCGGGTTGGGCGTTGCCTTCGGAATTACGCGGTTGATGTCCAACATGCTCTTCGGCGTGAAGGCGACCGATCCGCTCACATTTGCAGGCGTTGCCGTAATCCTTTCGGCCGTCGCATTCGCAGCCAGCTTTATTCCGGCGCGCAGGGCCACGCGGGTGGACCCGATCGTCGCCCTCCGTGAGGAGTAGCAGAGGTTATTCGCCCGTCCCGGAAGCGAGACGCATCGAAAGAATCCACCTGCGTCGAGCCCCGGGCCTTGCATTTTCAACCCGGGGACGTGATAGGTTTAGCGAGCGCGGGAGAAGTCGAATGAGAATCGTGGATCCCGACCATGCGATCACAATGGACGAGCTGAGAAAGATGGCTGAAGCCATGTTCGGCGATCTAGTCAAGGCGGTGGTGGACGTGCATCGAGAGACCATGGCCGTCGATGCGGAGCTACACTCAGACGAGGAGGCGCGTCTTCTCGAAGACGGCTCGGAGCAGGAGGATCTGTGGGGGATCAATCTGTATCCAGCCTTGCAAGAAGCCGACTTCGTGGAGTTTGACTCCATGATCAATCTGCGGCCGGCCCGAGGGAATCGAGGTCCTGGCGTCGAAGATGCCGCAATCCGGGAACGAATCCTGGCGATCGTCCACAGACTGGTGAGCCAGTGAACTACCAACATCGAGAACTGGCGGCAGGACGATGGAACGAGTTGACCTTCCTCGAGCAGATGGCCAACGTCGGAGCGGAGGTCGGACGGACGATCTCCTGGAAAGCCAAAAACCGTTCCGACTTCAGCGGGCGAGCCTTTGAGCGTGCCCTCGAGTTGCTCGACCTGACCATCAGGGACCGGAAAAACCTCAAACGTGCTAGAGAACTCTTTCGTGTCCGCGAGGCGCTCGCCGATCATTTCGCCTTCGACAATAGCTACCAAACCAGCGACGATTCGTGGCAGCGCTACTTCTATCCATTCCAGGTTGCGGCTCGGGCACAGCGGAGAGTCCCGGCAAAGGGCTACTAGTGTCTCCCGGGAAAAAACGCACCTTGTGACGGCCCGGCATAGAACAGGCAGCATAATCGGATGATCACTCCGAACATGACCGTTATCCCCAACATTCCCCTGTGATAGACTCGCTCCGCATAACGAATCCTTTACAGGAGCAATCCTATGCGCGGCCGCCCGTGCCCGGTGACAACCTTAATTGCCTCCGCCGCCTTGCTGGGAATTCCAGGAGGTGCGCAAACCAAGAGCGCAGCCTCTCTTCAGGCTGAGCTGCACGCCAAGATCGAGAGCGACATAAACAGCGTCGCCAGCCGCATGAGCGGCGTGATGGGTTTTGCGATCAAGGACCTGACCACTGGCGAGTCCTTTTATCGAAACGCGGACCTCGTCTTCCCCACCGCAAGCTCCATCAAGCTGGCGATTCTCTTGGAACTGGAGAGGCAGGACCAGGAGGGAAAGATCTCACTGAATGAGCAGCGTACGGTGCGGCACAGCGAGCTTCCGCCCGGCGACACCGATCCCATTCTGCAGATGCTCGGCGATGGTACGGCGACGATGTCGCTTCGCGACGTCGCCACCTTCATGGTGGTCCTGAGCGACAACGGCGCAACGAATATCCTCATCGATCGCGCCGGCATGGGCAATATCAACGCGACGACCGAGCACCTGGGATTGGCACAGACGCGCCTTCGACGAAAAATGATCGATATCGATGCGGCCCGGAGTGGAAGGGAGAACGTCTCGACACCTCGAGACCTTGCTCTACTGCTGGAGAGGGTTCACGACGGCAAGGCCCTGGACGCAGCGCACACCCGGGATTTCTTGAAACTCATCGGTCTTCCCAAAGACAGCTTGTTCAACAAGGCTCTTCCGGCCGGTGTCCGCATCGAGGATAAACCCGGAGCACTCGATGCAGTGCGGTGCGACGCGGGCATTGTGGAGATCCCAGGGCACCCGTTCGTGATGTGCGTGATGACGAGCTATCTCGCCAACAATGATGAAGGAGAGAACGCCATCAAGGAGGTTTCCCGGCTGGTCTACGACTATTTTGACCGGCTCAGCCGCTACAGTTCCTACGGAAGGGTCATCTCAGAGAAGTAACGTCAGTGCAGGTCGGTCCGAACGGGCACGCACGCCTCTGCTTGAACAGCCTGTAACATCCATACTCTTGATTCTGCGAAGCACCCCGCCGCTCAGTGGACCCTCAGTCGTTCGAACACCCACGGATCGTAGCAGGAATCGATCTGTGGCCCATCCACACCGGGCAGGGGCCGTTGCGCCTGATCCGAGTGGGATTGGCAGCGCGGCCGACCATTAGAGAAATCCAACTCTTTGCGGAATTATCATCAGATCAACTAATTTTAGCGTTATAAAGACTCAGATGAATTGCCGCAAGCGAGCGCTGCAGAATTTGAGGTTTGCCATGAAATCGATCCACCTTATGTCTCTGTTTACCTTTGCACTCACAGCAATCTTCTCCCAATCTGGATATACACAAAGCACCACGTACTACCTGCCCCATGTAGCGAACGGCAGCTTTGACTCCGGGAGCTACCGAACCACGTTCGTTATGTTCAACAACTCTGATGTCAGCGTGAACACTTCTCTCAAGCTTACCAAAGACGACGGATCGCCGCTGTCGGCTTCGATTCCGCAACTGGGAACGGGAAGTCAGTTTTCCTTCACCCTGCCCCGTGCGGCCACCCGCATTTATCAAACAGACGGGTCCGGAGCGCTGGCGACCGGTGCCGCGACGGTATCCGTTTCGTCACCGATTGGCGTCTCCGGAATTTTTACAATCTATGGGACCAACCAGAACTACCTGACCGAGGCTGGGGTCGGAAGCTCCCAGCCGCTGACTGAGTTTGCCTTCCCCGTGGATGTGACAGGTTCGTTCAACACGGGGCTGGCCCTTTTCAATCCCAGCTCCGGCGCCGCCAACATCACCTTCAACCTGTATGATACGGACGGCAACAAAACCGCCACGGCGTCGCTTCCGGTTCCGCTTCGGGCAGGAGGCCATAGTGCTTTTTTCCTGGCCGGGCCAAGACAGCTGTTCCCCGCTGTTTCGAATTTCCGCGGGACTGTGCTCGTTCAGTCATCGCTGCCGGTTGCAGCCCTCGTGTTGAGGGAGAACGATACGCCGCTATCCTTCACCTCCCTTCCGGTCGTCGATCGATCCTCAATATCGACCACGCTGTATCTGCCCCACGTGGCCGACGGGTCCTATGAAACTGGAAAGTTCAAGACTTCCTTCATAGTCTTCAACCCCTATTCCACCAATACCGACGTAGATCTCTCGTTCACGAAGGCCGACGGATCCCCGCTTACTGTCACGATCCAGGGGATAACAAGCAGCGATTTCCGCATTACTTCGCTCTCAGCTCTCAACTCCATATTTTTTGAAACGTCCGGCTCCGGGCCGCTCGCTGCCGGCGCGGCCGTGATGACTTCGAGTGTCCCCATCGGGGCCTCGGGAATATTCTCGCTGTACGATTCCGGCGGCGCTTTCCAGACAGAGGCGGGAGTCGGCACATCGCGGCCAATGGCATCTATGACCCTGCCGGTCGATTTTACAGGCAGTTACAACACGGGAGTGGCATTCTACAACCCCGCCGCGTCCGCGGTGACACCGGCTTTACGATTGCTGGATTCCGACGGTGTGGTTGTCGGTTGGAACCTCAATACGACGCTGGATGCTCGAGGCCATGCGGCGAAATTCGTGAATGAGTTGTTTCCGGGCATCAGCAACTTCCGAGGACTGCTCTCCGTTTCTGGGGCGGGAACCGGCATCGTTGGCTTGACTCTGCGGCAGAACTCTGGACCGCTCTCATATACAACGTTGCCCGTGGTCGCCTCATCTCCCAGCGGAGTTCAGAGCATCGCGGCTCCTTCGGGGCTCTCGGCCACCTCTCTCTCGAGCAGCAGCATCCGCCTGGCTTGGACAGACAATTCCAACAACGAGACCTCATTCAAGGTCGAGCGTGGCACATCGCTCAGTGGGCCATTTACCCAGATTGCCACGGTTAATACCAACGTGACGACCTACGATGACTCCGGCCTGAGTGCATCCACGACTTACGCTTATCGTCTTCGCTCAAGCAACCCGGGCGGAGATTCCGGCTATTCCAACGTCGCGTCCGCAACCACCCAGGCTGCGGTGCCACCCCCTTCAGCGCCCACCGGATTGACGGCCGTTACCCAGAACAGTTCTGCAATCCAGCTTGCCTGGACGGACAATTCCACGAACGAAACCGGATTCGAAGTTGAGCGAGCCGCTGCTGCTGCCGGCCCGTTCTATCAGATTGCTTCCCTGGGAGCGAACGTCACCACATTTACGGATTCCGGGTTGGTTGCCTCCAGTACATACAGCTACCGCATCCTGGCCTTCAACTCGGGTGGCAATTCGGCCTACTCCAATGTCGCTTCGGCCAAGACCACTGCATCAAGTTCAGGCGGCTTTCCCTTGAGTATTTCACTTGCGAGCAGTTCTTACTGGGATTACTTCTGGATCACCGAGACCGAAGACTTCGCCCAGGGTTCGGGCACTTCGTACGGCGTGAAGACAGGGAAGTTTCGGGTCGCGCTAGGGACGCCGGCCTCGTTGGCGGGGCTGACCGCCTTTCCTGTAACTGTGACAGGTACAAGTTCCGACGGAGTTACGGACTTCGCCCCGGATTGGAAACACCTGGCTGTCTCAGCAGACAGCTCTTTGATGGGATCCACCGACGGTTCAACTTTTTCTTTGGTTTACAGCGCTCAAAGCACCAAATGGAACGGAGGGGGATTCTTCGTGCCCTTCCCGAGTGATCAGGGGATCACCAGTTCCACAGGTGTGTTTCCCGGAGAGTACAACCAAGTAAACAGCATGGTCGTCGGGCGGCAAGCCAGTTCGGGCGGATGTGTGTATTATCCCTCCGTTGGGCAGACCATCTGCTCCGGAGACCCCACTTCGATTAGCGAACACGAGTATTACCTCCCGGGTGTCGGCCCTATCGGCTACAAACTGGCAATCAGCGTCTCCAGCAGCGGCGGCGGATTCTATACATCAAATAAGCGCACGAGCACGGTCGAGCTCACCGGAACCAGCTTCACGGCGTCGGACGGAACCGTGTTCAGCGCGCCACCCTGGCAGGATGTAAAGCCTCTGGGTACGCCAAGGCGCAGTCATGCCGCCGTCGCGCTTTCGGGCAAGATCTACGTCATAGGCGGGCTCGATTCAGACATGAAGAGTCTATCGAGCGTCGAGATCTATGATCCCGCAGGTGATACGTGGACAGCGGGAGTCCCGCTGCCCGTTGCCATGTTCCGCCACACAGCTGAGGTCGTAGCGGGGAAGATCTATGTGATACCATCCAACGGTTCGGCAATCAGGATTTTTGATCCGGGCACAAACACCTGGTCTACGGGGCCGAACGCGCCATACAGCGACCCTGCGCACGGCAGTTGCGCCATGTTTGACGATTACGTCGTGGTGGCAACGCCGAACGGCGCATTTTCCGGAAGCATCAGCGTTCCTATCTACCAGATCAGCACGGGGAAATGGGGTTGGGGAACCGCCTACCCCACCTCGGACCGGCGCTGGTTCTCAGTGGCTTGCATAGGCGGGGACATGTACCTCGCCGGCGGTTATACCCAGTTCATGAGCACAAAAACTCAGAAAACGATGTTGAAGTACCATGCGACCACCCCCGCCGCATGGACGACGCTTTCCACTGCAATGAACGAGGCCCGCGAGCTATCTGCGGCTGTGGCCTTGAATGGCAAGATCGTGGTCCTCGGCGGTGAAGGTTCTTCAGGACCACTGAGGTCGAACGAGGCCTACAATCCTTTAACCGCGACATGGGAATCGGTTCCCTCGATGCTGCGACCTCGTGAAGAGTTCGACGCGGTGGTGCTAAACGGGTCGATCTACGCAATAGGCGGCATCAGCGGAGGTACTGTGCTAGGCCAGGTGGAGCGATACACCCCAAAATGAGGTTCTCCTCCGACGCTCCGGACCTGTGGTGGCGTCTTGGCGGCGGGCCTCCAAAAGCCACCACCAAGTCGCCGGGACGCCAATGCGTGCAGGTATCCTCTGGGGTGAGCCTTCTCGATGGCTCATTACCTCTTCAGTCCACTTCTTATCTGCACTGAATCTGAACTACTTTTTGTCTGTGGGGGGAATGAAGCCGATAGGGCGTCTCTTGGGCTTACGTGGGGTGGAAATCAGGCGCTTGACGACGGAGTATACGGCAGCCAGTTGTTCGCCGTGTTTTACTTGTTTGACTTCAAGGTCCTCGATCTTGCGGGCCAGGTCTCTGTGCGTGGCCAGCAGTTCGCGAAGCTTCACGAAGGCACGGATGATGAGAATATTCATCTGTACGGCGCGCTGGCTGTTGAGCACAGACGAGAGCATGGCAACGCCGTGCTCGGTGAAAGCATAGGGCGGATAGCGGCGTCCGCCCCAACTTGAGATTGCAGACTGCAATCTCAAGTTTTCAGAATCTTCCTTGGTGAGCTGAAACATGAAGTCATCCGGAAAGCGGTCCATGTTACGCCTTACAGCCAGATTCAGATTACCGGTAGTCACCTGATACAACTCCGCCAGGTCGGCATCCAGCATGACCTTTTTGCCGCGAATCAGGAAAATCCGCCGCTCGATGGATTCGATTGGGATGAGTTGGAGCGGGTTCTTGGGTGATGTGTCCTTGGCCACATCATGTTTGTATCACAAATCCCCGCGCCATCCTTCCTAATCTGTCAACACGTGTGGTTTGACTGATCCCCTCCCGGCCATTGGTGCGTTTCCCCCCGGCCTCACGATCTGAAGCGGCTATCGCTGTGAACACTGGAACTTTCCGGTGTGTCGATATTGACGGGCGGCACGTTGCCTCATGTGCCGATTTGGTTCGCGGGAGAACCGTAAGCAGGAGGAAAAAGCGTCACCATTCGGACCGGAATGGATTATATTAGGTGCAGTTAGCTGTGAATTAGCTTGCTCCAAGCAATTCCACGAGAGGTTTGTCCGGAATTTCGATCCTTTCCCGGTGGGGATACGGCGAGCTCTCTCAACTGTAGTATTCCCGCCTTTATCACGGAGGCCAACATGAAACCTCTGCAGCGTATTTGCGCCGGGTGGTTTGCGACGCTCCCGATTATTTCGATGCTAGGCTGCGCTTCCAGACCGGATGAAGCGTTGAAGCTTGCCCAGACTGCGATGGAGGAAGCCAAACAGGAGCAGGCTGCCGACTTTGCCACCGCTGATTGGAAGAGCGCTCAGAAGGCCTGGGACGATGCTCAAGCCGCCCTGGCCAGGCAGAGTTACAGCGAAGCCGCAGCACTTTTGACCACGTGCAGAAGCCGCTTCGAAAAGGCGCGGAATATCTCCAAGGCCAAACGGGGTGATGTGCGCAAAGAGATCAGCCTGATGCAAAGCACGGTAAACGCCCGCTTCAGCGTTCTCAAGGATCACATCAGCAAGTTCAAACTCTCCGGAAAAACGCAGAAGGAACTTTCTCAGTCCTGTCAGGATGTTGAGACCGCGATCGACAAGTTCAATTCGGAAGCACTTAACGACCAGCTGATTCAGGCCAAGTCCTCCGGGCAGGCTGCCTTGGAGAAACTCAACCAGGTCGAGAAGAGGGTAGGTTCGCTGACCAAGGGTCCCGCTGTATGACTTGGGAGGTCAGGCCGGCGCGGTCAGATGGTCACCCATTCGCCAACCTATCGCCAAGCTCGCGACGGCAACCTTATTCTGAACTGCGCCCCCGTAGGCCTGCTGCCTTCCGAACAGACCCGGCAGCCTCGTGCCTAATGTCCAAGTAGCCTTTTCTCTCGGCGTCTTTCAGGTGTAAAGTTATTTCAATCCGTTAAGGAACCAGCCAATAGAACGGGACGCAGGGGCGAATGCCAGTTCGTCTGTGGGTTCGTGTGAAACTGGCGTGAGCGTGTGAGGGGCAATGTGCCCGCTCCGTGCCCCGTCAGTTTTGGGACGTGGCATCGACCCTGCTGAGACCGGCGAGGCTTTGAACTCGCTAAGGGTGCCGGAGTGTTGAGTGTCAAGACTCTCTTGATGCGTTTCGATGGAGAGTCGAATTTGTCACATCTGCGAAGAGTCTGAAAACGAGCTTGTACCCATCCACAGTTCGCTTGTCTCGAAAGGAGGCAGCTGATGCGAGGACCATTGGTTCTGTTTATCCTGTCAGGTCTGGCCTGTGCGACCGCACTGGCGCAGGATCCGGCGACAGTGGCCGGAAATCAGTGCAAAGTCGGGTTTGAAAACGAGTATGTGCGGGTTTTGCATTGGACCACTTCCCCTCATGAGAAGACGGCCATGCACGAGCATCCGGCTATGGTGACCGTCGCGCTTTCCGGCGGCAAGGAGCGCTTCACGAGCCCCGATGGAAAGTCGAGCATTGTCGAGAACAAAGCCGGACAGGCAAGCTGGAGCAATCCTGAAAAACACTCCAGCGAAGACCTGAGTGACAAGAGGGGTGAAGTCATTCAGGTGGAACTGAAGAAAAAGCCGGGCGCCGCGATGACGGCCCTTCCGTCTGCTGAGGACTCCGTCAAGGTAGATCCGAAACATTACAGAGTGGACTTCCAAAACGACCGCGTCCGCGTCGTCAGGATCAAGTACGGGCCGAACGAGAAGTCGGTGATGCACGCACATCCGGCAAGCGTCGCTATCTATCTCACCGACGGACAAGCAAAGATGACGCTTCCGGATGGGAAGTCGAGCATGACGAATATCAAGGCGGGGCAGGTGCAGTGGACCGAGGCGCAGAAACACTTGCCTGAGAATGTCGGAGGCAAGCCATTTGAGCTTGTTCTGGTCGAGTTACGATAACCTGTTCCTGTCGTGAACCCAAGCGTCACGTGTCGTGGACTTGGACGTGGACCCGCCTAGTGGACGCGGAAATCCGCAATAGCAGCTGATCGATGCAAACAGCTTACGAAACAGGCTGACCGCGTCGAGGTCGATGTCCAGGTCCACATCCACATGCCGATTCGTCCCGGTTTATTCCCACGGGACGCCCATCGCTTTCAGTTGCTCGCGAATCTTGTGGAGCTCCCATATCAGAATCCGGTTTCCGCTGGTCGCGGCGAGCATTTGGTTTGATCCGGAGTGAAAAGGAGCGCGCCGAAGGCTTCCGTCGCCGGAGGTTCCAGGCTGACGAGAAGTTTCCCGGTCTCAGGCTGAAATATCTGGATGAGCTTTTGATTCATAAGCAGTGCAATCATAGTTTCGTCCGCTGATATGTCCATGTTGCCTGGAAGGTTGGAAAATCTGATGGCACGAGGGATTCGACGCATCTCCTCCCATGGTGCAGTGCGCCAGATGCGATAATCCTGGCTGGTGCCTGCCACCAACCAACTCCCCTTCGGACTGAGC
>DASQID010000113.1:0-3502 GCA_035631775.1 Acidobacteriota bacterium | reverse complement strand
CATTGAGGATTAACGATTGACGATCGACGAACGGTCAATCGTTAATCGTAGATCGTTATGGCGCATTTCCTCGTCTTCGATATCGAGACCAGGGTTGACAAGGAACTGGTCAAGCAGATTTACGACCCTGAAAATACTCTGACTGTCGACCAAGCCTACGACAAGGCGCGGGACAAGCTTCTCGAAAAGAGCGGCCAGCAAAGTGATTTCTTTCCAATTCCATTTCATATTCCGATCGCCATCGCAACGCTGCAGGCGGATGAGAATTATCGAATCCGTGGATTGGGCTGCTTGGGCGCTGATCGATTTTCCGAGGTTGATCTCGTCACCCGTTTCTGGCAGATGTTCGATGGCTGCCGGACCCTGGTAACCTTCAACGGCCGCGGTTTTGACCTCCCGGTGCTCGAGACGCGCGCCCTGAAATATGGCATTCCGCTCCCACGCTACTTCGGCAGGGGCGACTCGAAGAACAGCTACCGGGGGAACCGCTACAGCGACGCCTATCACATCGATCTCTGCGATTTCCTATCGAACTTTGGAGCGGTCTACCGCCGTGGGTCGCTCGATCTCTTGGCGAAGCTGATCGGCCTGCCCGGCAAATATACCATCGCAGGTGAGGACGTAGAGTACCTGTACAGACAGGGACGGCAGAAGGAGATCAACCAATATTGCATAACGGATGTGCTCCAGACATATCTGTTACTGCTGAAGGTCGAGCTGTTGCGCGGCAGGCTGGATTCGGCCTGCTACGATGCGGCAGCTGCGGCAGCCAGGGAGGACTTGCAGCAGCGGGCCTCCAGTGCGGGTGGGGAGAATTTTCTGACTGACTTTCTCCAACGGTGGAAGTAAGCGAAAACACAGAAAAGATCTGACACGAATTGCACGAATGATAGACGGATTACTTCGCGAAATTTGTGTAATTGGTGGCAGTTTCGGGTGAAAAAATGACCAGCTACAGGATTCGTCGCGCCGCGGTGCTTGGCGCCGGCACAATGGGCAGCAGGATCGCAGCTCATCTGGCCAACGCCGGCATACCTTCGTTCCTGCTCGATATCGCTCCACGGGAGTTGACGGCCGCGGACGCGAACAAGGGCTTATCCCCCGACTCTCCGTCTGTGCGCAACAGCATCGTCACCGCCGGCTGGAAAGCCGCACTGGCGGGCAAGCCTCCCGCGCTGTTCAACCCGGAACTGGCCTCGCAGGTCAGTCTCGGTAACTTCACCGACAACCTCTCCTGGGTTCGCGAAGCGGACTGGATCTTGGAAGCCGTGACGGAGAAACTGGAGATCAAGCGGAGCCTCATAGAGCAGCTCGAGCAGCATCGCAAGCCAGGTACGATCGTCAGCTCGAACACCTCCGGAATCCCCATACACAGGATAGCCGAGGGCTTTCCGGAGGATTTCCGAAAGCACTTTCTGGGCACGCATTTCTTCAATCCTCCGCGCTACCTCCATCTGCTCGAGATCATTCCCACGCCGGATACGGATCCCGCCCTCGTTCAGTTCATGGCTGCTTTCGGCGAGAACCTTCTGGGCAAAGGCGTGGTGCTCTGCAAGGACACGCCCAATTTCATAGGAAACCGCATTGGGATCTATGGCGCGTGCGTAGCCCTGCATGCAATGGTTGAAGACGGTTTGACCGTTGAGGAGGTCGATCTCCTGACCGGCCCACTGCTGGGCAGGCCCAAGAGCGCCACATTCAGAACGTTCGATGTGGTGGGCTTGGACACAATGGCACATGTATCGCGCAATCTCTATGAGTCGTTGACCGAGGGCGAGCGTGAAGTGTTCCAGCTTCCCCCCTTCCTGACGGCCATGCTGCAGAACAAGTGGCTGGGCGACAAGACCGGCCAGGGATTCTACAAACGGCTGCGCGGCAAGGACGGCACAGAGATCCAGTTCCTGGATTACACCACACTCGAGTATCACCCCCTGCGAAAGCCAGGATTTCCGGAACTCGAGAAGGCCTCAAAAATCAGGGACGATGCGAAGAGGTTGCGCGCCTTGCTATCGGATACGGGACGTGCCGGCAGATTCCTCTGGAAGGTTCTCAGCGCAACCCTTGCCTACGCGGCGGCCAGGGCACCTGAGATCACCGACGACATCACCAGCATCGACAAAGCGATGAAGTGGGGATTTCTCCACCGCATGGGCCCCTTTGAAACATGGGATGCACTGGGAGTCGAGCGCGTCGCCGACCGCCTGCGGCAGGAGGGGAAGCCGGTTCCGCAGTTGGTTCAGGATCTACTCGACGCAGGCGGCAAGGCCTTCTATAAACAGAGGAGCGGCCGAACGTACTTCTTCGCACCCTCACAAAAATCTCACCTCAGAGAACCCGAACGGCCCGAGTGTATTGTCCTGCGAGCCTTGAAGGAACGCAAAAAGGTCGTGCTCGAAAACCCTGGAGCCTCTCTAATCGACCTGGGGGACGATGTAGCCTGCCTGGAGTTCCACACCAAGATGAATATCATCACGGGGGAAGTGATCCGGATGATCAACGAATCCCTCGACGAAGTGGCTCGCAATTTCGCGGGTATGGTAATTGCCAACGAGGGCGAAAACTTCTCCGCAGGAGCCAACCTCGTTGAGTTATTGGGTGCCGCCAGGGCGGGACAATGGCAGGCTATCGAAGCCGGTATCCGCGCCTTTCAGGCCGCAAACATGAGACTGCGCTACTCCGAAAAACCGGTCGTGATCGCCCCCCATAACATGACGCTTGGCGGTGCCTGCGAAATCGCGGTCCACGCGGATCAAATCCACGCATCCGCGGAGCTGTACATGGGGTTCGTGGAAGTGGGCGTCGGACTGATTCCCGCAGCGGGAGGGTGCAAGGAGATGGCGCTGCGGGCTGCTGCGGAAGCCGGCTCGGACTCGGACATGGATCTCACACCTCGCATTCGAAAGGTCTTCGAGTTGATCGCCATGGCCAAGGTCTCGACATCTGCTCTGGAGGCACGCCAGCTTGGACTCCTGAGGGAAAAGGACCATGTCAGCATGAACGCTGAGCACCGCATCCGGCGGGCGAAGGACGACGTGCTGGCTTTGGCCAAAGAAGGATATCGGCCGCCTGTCCCACGGCTCGACATCCCCGTGCTGGGTGAACCCGGCCTGGCCACGCTCAAGTTGGGTTTGCACATGATGCAACGCGCGGGTTACATTTCAGAGTACGACAAGGTCATCGGGACTCATCTGGCCAAGATCCTGACGGGCGGTTCTTTCCTGGGGGTGGGAAGGGTCAGCGAACAGCAGTTGCTGGACCTCGAATGCGAAGCGTTCCTGTCGCTGTGCGGTCAGGCCAAGACTCAGGAGCGCATGGAATACATGCTCAAGGAAGGCAAACCATTGAGGAATTGACGATTTACGATTGAAGATTGACGATTGAAAAAAGAAGTCATCGAGGGCGATTTGACCCGGATTAAGCCGCGAAGAACGCCAAGGGCTGGCGCAAGAATAAATTCACATTTTGGCGCGAGCACCGTCGCGGCTGCGGCGCTCCTGGGGCG
>DASQID010000112.1:0-12900 GCA_035631775.1 Acidobacteriota bacterium | reverse complement strand
TTCATGGATCGCAATACTGAAAAGATCTGGCTGAACGAGGTCAATACGATGCCTGGATTCACACCCATCAGCATGTACCCGAAGCTCTGGGCAGCAAAGGGGGTTCCCTTTGAAGATCTGGTCCGGCGGCTCGTTCGCCTTGGCTTGGACCGCTATCGGGAACGCAATGAACGAAGAGTCTCGGATGAATGAAGAAACTGTAAGATCCTGTGCTTCGGGCGCGTCCTTCGTGCGTCTGCGGACGGCAGTTTCTGCCGCTCAGTTGTCTCGGCACAGGGAGATGTACATCAAATAATCTCTGGCAAATTTTCGGATACAACTCAACTGGAGGGGAAAGCCTATGAGTGTTCTGATTGGTGAGGAAGGGCTGCGGGAGCAACTCATGCATAAAAGCGAGGAATTCAGACGCCTCGCCGCCGAGCATCAATCCTACTCCAAGCAGTTAGACCAGTTATCCAGCCGCCATGTCCTGAGTGAGGAGGAGAAGGTTCAGGAAATCACCCTCAAAAAGAAGAAGCTCTTTCTCAAAGACCAGATGTATGCCATGCTGAGCAGGTACCGCAAGGAGGTGGAAGCGCGCTCCTGAATGCATGAAATCGCTACATCTCAGGCCTAGCATGAGCAACCGGGATGGGGCCTCACATGACTCCTGTGCGGACCGGTCAGCGACCTGTCCGGATGACCATGGGGCCAAGACCTAAGCGTTCCTTCGTGTCCTTGGCGCCCTTGCGGTGGCCTTCAAAAAGCCACCGCTAAGACCCAAAGGCGCCAAGATGGGTCTTGTATCCTTCTCAAGGTGGCCGGAAAAACAGCAATCTTGCCGGAGTCATTGACTTCCGAAGAAGATTCCCTATGATCCGCGATGCCTATAGGTTCGTCATACCGCTGCTGGCGCTCGCTGTGTTTTTCGTATTCGTGCATCTCGCGATCGTCAGCGTGCCGCTTATTGTCGTAGCCGCCTTTGTCTGCTATTTCTTCCGGAATCCGCAGCGATTGATCCCCTCCGGAGACAACCTTGTTGTTTCCCCCGCGGATGGCAAGGTCGTGCGCATCTTCGACCTGCCGGACGATGGGGAATTGCCGGCCGGGAAGGGTGTCAGTATTTTCCTCAACATCTTCGACGTCCACGTCAATCGATCGCCGATCGAAGGAGAGTTAGCGGATCTCCAGTACAAGCGCGGCATGTTCAAGGTGGCATTCGATGAAGTAGCCTCTCATGTGAACGAGCAGAATATCCTGACGTTGCGAGGCCAGGGTATGCTGGTGGTAGTCAAGCAGATCGCTGGGTTGATCGCCCGCCGTGTGATATGCTGGAAAAAGCCCGGAAACAGCCTCGAACGCGGTGAATTGATAGGGCTTATCCGTTTCGGCTCAAGGGTTGATGTGCTTATGCCCAAGCAGGTCAAGATCCTCGTGAAAGTTGGCGAACGGGTAAAGGGCGGCAGCTCAATCCTTGGGGAGCGATTATGAATCAACTGTCCGTTGGCGGGACTGCAGACCCGAACACAATGCCGCTGCGGCGTCGTCGGCTGGGCAGGGGAGTGTTCATATTGCCCAGCATGTTCACCGTCGGGAACATCTTCTGCGGATATTTCGCCATTCTGTCTACGATGCATGGCAACTACGACCAGGCCGCACAAGCGATCGGGATTGCGATCGTCCTCGACATGCTTGACGGTAGGATTGCCCGCCTGACTAACTCGGCGACCAGCTTCGGCCTCCAGCTCGACTCTCTTGCCGACGTGGTCTCCTTCGGAATTGCGCCCTCGGTCTTGGCGCTTGTGTGGGGCCTGGGGAGCCTGGACAGCCGTCTGGCTTGGACTGCCGCCTTCACGTTCACCATTTGCGGGGCCATGCGTCTGGCACGCTTTAACGTTCAGGCCGGCCATTTCAAACACTTTGTCGGGTTGCCTATCCCGGCGGGTGGAGGCACGATCGCGGCCATCGTTCACTTCTTCGGCGCACCCATCAAGAATTCCATCGGTGCCAACTGCATGGTTGCGGGGGTTTTCGTTCTTGCCTTCCTGATGGTAAGCACCATCCGTTACAGCAGCCTGAAGTACCTGACACTTGGGAAAAAATCCCATCTGACAATTCTTGTGATCGCCCTTCTAGTTGCACTGATCTATTTCTACTCGAAAACTACACTTCTCGGCGTCGCAATAGCGTACAGTCTGTCGGGACTTGCCATGCGCCTAACGGGTTTCCTGCGCCGGAAGAAACCCGTGGAGGATCTCGCACTCGCGGATCCGGTGGAACATCACTGATGAACTTCGAGTCTCCTTGCGGGTTATCGGGGAAAGCGCCCTTGCTCCTCATTCCCCTCATCCTGTTGTGCGGATGCTCAACCCTTCACGTTCCAATGACACCGCTGAACTTCAAGCCCGAAGAGATGCTGCGCGCCAACAGCTCGGGTTTGGCTTTGGCGATCAAACCAATCGAGGGCGTCAACGAGTACTGGGACCTCTTCAACGACAATCTGCCCGAGATCGGTATCACCGCGGCCTGGATCTCGCTGAGAAACACGAGTGGAGATACTCTGGATCTATCATGTTCGAAATGGAACCTTCAGATCGGCGAGCGTCGCTTTGCCAGGATAGGGGATTCGAAGGTCCTGGATAAGTATTACAAGAGCCGGCACATCCGGATGTACCAGATGAGCGCCGACCTAAAGGCTCGGCGTGATCTTGAGACAATCGTGCTTCATGCTGGCCGGCTGCGTGCGTCCGGGAAGGTGGAAGGCCTCGTGTTCTTCCAAGTGGATCCGTCGCTTGCGTCGAGCTGGACGCGAGGATCCCTGCTTCATATCAGCAATATCAGAGGCGCCGGCGGCAAACGGATCGAAGTAAACCTGTCACTTGTCTATGCCAGTCCACGAGGCTGAAGCAATCGTTCTGCGCCAATATTCCCTGTCGGAGGCGGATAAAATAATCGTTCTCGTGACGCGGGAATTCGGAAAGGTTCGCGCCACCGCCCAGGGAGTAAAAAAGCCCAGGAGCCGACTCGCTGCAGCCCTCGAGCCCTTGAATCACCTTCAATTGCAGTTCTATTCCAGGGAAGGGGCCGAGTTGGCCAGGATCAGACAGGCCGAGACCCTGCATTCCTATCTCGGCAGAAACCCCACGCTGGAACGGATCTGTGCATTTACCTATTTTGCGGAATTAGTTCAGGAGTTTGTTGAAGAGGGGAACCCCAACCCATTGATATTCAGGCTCCTTTTATCTGTGCTCAAGGCAGGCGAGGGCGCCGCACTGTGCGAGGCACTGGTTCGCTACTTCGAGGTCTGGATCTTGCGGCTAAACGGATCACTGCCCAACTATGACTATTGCTCGAATTGTGGCAGATATGTTAAAGATGAAGGGTTTTTCGCATGGCCGGAAGCCGGGCAGGGACTCTGCCAGACTTGCGCAGGGGGAAAAGGCGTTCAGATCCGCCCAGAGTGCTCGCGCCTGCTCGGCGCGATTTTCCAGGATTCCCCGGAGCGGTTTGTGGCGGCCGCAAACGCAGATCCGGGTGTGAGGGGCCTGGAGCGGCTGACCCAGAAGCTTCTGATGCTGCAGCTCGAAAAGCAGATCAAGTCCTACAAGTCCCTAAGAAATGTATTGGCGGGCGGGGTGGAGTAGATGCGGGCCGGAAACTTTCAGCAGATCATACTGACGCTACAGGAGTTCTGGAACCGGCAGGGATGCATCCTGCAGCAGCCCTACGACCTGGAAGTCGGTGCAGGTACCATGGCACCCGAGACTTTTCTCAGGGTGCTCGGCCCCGAGCCCTATAGTGTGGCCTATGTAATGCCTTCACGTCGTCCAGCGGACGGGCGCTATGGAGACAATCCCAACCGAGTCCAAAAACACTACCAGTACCAGGTGATTCTGAAGCCATCTCCCAAGGACGTGCAGGACCTCTACCTCAAGAGTCTCGAGGCTCTAGGAATCAGCCTGCGTGAACACGACCTTAGGTTTGAGGAGGACAACTGGGAATCACCGACGCTGGGTGCATGGGGAATCGGTTGGCAGGTTCTGCTAGATGGCCTCGAGATCACGCAATTTACCTATTTTCAGCAGGCTGGAGGACTTGATTTGGAGCCTGTGAGCGCCGAGATCACCTACGGGCTGGAGCGCATCGGCACATTCATCGCTCAGGTGGACAGTATCTACGATCTGAAGTGGTCGGAAACTGTCACATACCGCGATGTGCGCCAGCGCGAGGAAGTCGAGTTCTCCACGTACAATTTCGAGGCGGCGAATGTGGAGATGCTGTTCAGTCTGTTCTCAACGTATGAGACGGAGTGCAAACGACTGCTCGAGAGGAACCTTGTTCTTCCGGCGTACGATTATTGCCTGAAGTGCTCCCATACATTCAATCTCCTGGATTCCCGGGGAGCAATCAGCGTTACCGAACGGGTGGGCATCATAGGCAGGGTCCGCCAGCTGGCGTGCGAGGTAGCCCGCCGCTACTTGAGCAGCCGCGAAAGCCAAGGATATCCGCTCCTGAGGAGGCACGGAGCGGCATAATCGCCAATAATCAACTTCAGTCGCAACACTCCTTGAATCGGGCATGAGATCAGGCCCCGAAGGGGCCCCAAGCAAATAGCCGGGGGCGCAAAATTGACGATTGAAAGACCTGCCAGACGTTCAATCGTAAATCGTCAATCGGCAATCATAAATCCTCTAGCGGCAGTTTATAAGAACTCGCCGCTCGGACTCAAGGACTCTCTGAGACACTTCGGGATTTTATGGAAACATCGGAGCTGATTGTCGAATTGGGCGTGGAAGAAATACCTGCGTGGATGCTGGACAGTGCTGCGCGGCAGTTTGCGGATAAGCTCGTCCAGGGATTAAAGGATCAGCGGCTGTCTTCCCAATTGGAGTCGATCTGGTACACCCCGCGGCGACTGATAGTTTCGCTGAAGAGTCTGCCTGTTCGCCAGGACGACCTGGTGGAGGTTGTCCTTGGACCCCCGAAGAGTGTCGCCTATGATTCGGACGGTAAACCCACCCGCGCCGCACAGGCATTCGCTCAAAAAAACGGCGTGCCGCTGTCCGGGGTCAAAACGGTCCAGACTCCGAAGGGGGAATACCTCTCTCTCGAGAAAAAAACCAAAGGCGAAGACACCCGGAAGCTTCTGGCAAGGCTGATTCCTTCTGCCGTTGCCGGGATTCAGTTCCCCAAGACGATGCACTGGACAGCGGACCAGTTTCGCTTTGCCCGACCTCTACGGTGGATCCTCGCACTGTTTCGGGGAAGAGTTGTCCGCTTCAGGATAGCCGACGTCTCCTCCTCCAATGTCAGTGTCGGCCACCGTTTTCTGGGGAAGCACAGGATTGCGGTGGGCTCCGGTGCAGATTTGCAGCGGCTTCTCCGGGAGAACGGCGTACTGGCGGATCCACTGGAAAGAAGGCGCAGGATCGAGGAAGGCCTCAAGCGTGAAGCGGACGCCTGTGGCGGAAGTCTGGTGGAAGATCCCTCTCTGCTGGAGACCGTCACGAACCTCAACGAGTATCCGTCTGTGATCCTTGGATCCTTCGAGGTCCGGTTTCTGGAACTCCCTAAGGAGATCTTGATCACGGTGATGAGAGAGCATCAAAAGTATTTCTCGTTGCTCGACTCGTCCGGAACACTGCTCCCGGCGTTCCTCGCTGTCATAAACCTCGATGCCGATCACGGCGGATTGATCCGCGCAGGGCACGAACGAGTGCTCCGTGCGAGGCTGGCCGATGCTGCGTTCTTTTGGAGTACAGACCTCAAGCGTAGTCTGCTCGAACGCGAGGAGTCCCTCAAGCACGTGCTCTTCCAGGAGAAGCTGGGATCCTACTTCGACAAGACGCGCCGAGTTCTGTCGTTGCTGCCGCGCCTTGCCCGCAAGCTTGACCGAGCCGACCTGCTGGCTGACCTCGAGGCGGCCGGCCGCATTTTCAAGTGCGACCTGGTTACCGAGATGGTCAAGGAGTTTACGGATCTGCAGGGGGTCGTGGGCGGACTGTATGCCCAGGCGGAAGGATATGGCGAGCCGGTTTGGCGCGCGATATACGAGCAGTACCTGCCGAAATCAACGAATTCCGGGTCACCGGACACAGTGACGGGTGCCATCCTTTCATTGGCGGACCGCCTGGATACGGTATGCGGATGCTTCTCGGTGGGTTTAATTCCCTCGGGCTCCAGAGACCCACTGGCCGTGAGGCGGCAGGGAAACGGACTGCTCAAGATTATTCTGGACCATCGCATGAGTCTTGCGCTCGGGGAGCTGATCGATTGGGGCCTCGAAGCGCACGGGATGCCCTCGGAGAAGACGGCTGGGGAGTTGCGTGAGTTCCTGGGGGGGCGGTTGCGCTTTCTATTTGAGGAGATGGGCTATTCCTACGACTGCATCAAGGCGGTAATGGCGGTCGGCTTTGATGATCCTCACGACACTCTCGTACGACTGCGCGCGCTTCAGGCGATGAGGGAAGAGACGGACTTTCTTTCACTCGCCTCCAACTTCAAACGAATCGCAAACATTCTCGAGCAGGCAGGAGATATTCGCGGTGTTCCGGAGGAATCGAAAATGGTCGAGCCGTCCGAGCTGGCGCTGTGGCGCGAATACCTCCGGGTGTGCCCGGAAGTAGAGTCTGCGCGCGTGAAACACGATTACAGCGCAGCTCTGCGCTCGCTGGCCTCAATGCGCGGGGTGGTGGATGATTTCTTCGACAAGGTTCTGGTAATGGCGCAGGACACGGGCGTTCGCGCCAATCGGCTTTCTCTGCTGCGGGAACTCTCGAGTCTATTCCTTGGCGTCGCCGACATTTCCCAAATAGTTCTGGAGCGCGGCAACTGACCTGCGCAGCCTTCGCGTCTTGGCGGCGGCTTATCAAAAGCCACCGCTAAGACGCAAAGATTCCATCCGCTACGCGGTGTGGGATATTGTCTGCTGCGAGCCGAGTGCCGCCTGGGCCGCCGCGAGACGGGCGATCGGAACCCGGTACGGGGAGCACGATACGTAGTTGAGTCCCACCGAGTGGCAGAACTTGACCGATGATGGCTCACCGCCGTGCTCGCCACATATCCCGACCTTGAGATTCGAGCGGGTGGACCGGCCCCTCTCGGTACCGACCTTCACCAGCTGTCCTACACCTTCCTGATCCAGAACTTGGAAGGGATCCTCTTTGAATATCCGGTTCTCGATATAGAAAGGCAGAAACTTGCCGGAATCGTCGCGTGAAATCCCGTATGTCGTCTGGGTAAGGTCGTTCGTGCCGAAGGAGAAGAACTGAGCTTCCTTGGCGATCTTGTCGGCCGTCAAGGCCGCCCGTGGGAGTTCGATCATGGTGCCAACGAGGAATTCGAACTTCTGCTTACTCTTCTCGAAAACCTCATTTGCGACGCGGCGCACGACATCCGCCTGCAGCTTGAGTTCCGCGACATCCGCAACCAGCGGAATCATGATCTCCGGAAGAACTTCGACGCCGCGCTTCTTCATGTTCACCGCAGCTTCGAAGATCGCACGAGCCTGCATCTCCGTGATCTCCGGAAAAACGACGCCCAAGCGGCAGCCGCGATGCCCGAGCATTGGGTTGGCTTCGTGCAGAGACTGCACGCGGTCCCAGAGTTGCTGAGGCTTGGTCTTCAGCTTGCGGGCCAGCTTGCGGGTATCCTCTTCGGTGTGAGGCAGGAACTCGTGCAACGGCGGATCGAGGGTCCGGATGGTCACCGGCAGGCCGTCCATGGCTTTGAAGATCCCCTCGAAGTCCTTGCGCTGAAGCTTCAGCAGTTCGGCAAGGCCTCCCTTGTACAAACGCTTTGGATCCTCCATTTCCTTTTTCAGTCTCTTGCGCGCCACCATCAGTTCCTTCTTTTTCTTGGGCGACGCGCCCTTGCTCAATTCCGCCTCGACGCCGCGCAGTTCGCGGTCGATACGCTTGAAATCAAGCGAGCCGAGAATCATCTGGCGCACGTGGTCGATGCGGTCCCCGGCAAAGAACATGTGCTCGGTCGGGCACAGGCCGATTCCCTGTGCACCGAAATGGCGGGCCACCGCCGCATCGTTGGGTGTATCGGCATTGGTCCTTACCCCGAGAGTTCGAGCGCGGTCGGCCCATTCCATCAACTGGCGGAAATCATCACCGAGCTCGGGATCGATCACCGGCGCTTGTCCGAGAATCACCTTGCCGCTGGTTCCGTCTACGGTGATCCAGTCACCCCTGCGAACGCGAGTCCCGTTGACCGTGAACTCGTTCTTCGCATAGTTGATGTTGATTTCTCCGGCCCCTACGATGCAGGGCTTGCCCCACCCGCGCGCCACCACGGCGGCATGGCTGGTGGGACCGCCGGTCGAGGTCAGGATCGCCCTCGCGGCGTCCATTCCGCGCACATCTTCCGGTGAAGTCTCCCGCCGCACCAGGATGACGCGCTCGCCTTTAGCCGCCCACGCTTCTGCCTCATGTGGAGTGAAGACGACCCGCCCGGAGCCGGCTCCCGGACTTGCATTGATGCCCTTTGTGAGAACGTTCAACTTGGCTTTCGGGTCAACCATCTTGTGGAGAAGTTGGTCGAGGTCACCGGCGGGGATGCGAAGCAGTGCCGTCCTCTCGTCAATCAGGCCCTCGCGAACCATCTCGACGGCTATCTTCACCGCCGCAGGTCCGGTCCTTTTTCCGTTTCGAGTCTGCAACATCCACAGCTTACCCCGCTCCACTGTGAATTCGAGGTCCTGCATGTCCTTGTAGTGCTTTTCCAGTTTTGTGGCCACTTCTGAAAACTGCTGATAGATCTCCGGCATGTCCTCTTTCAATTCGAGGATGTGCTTGGGGGTGCGGATTCCGGCAACGACGTCCTCGCCCTGGGCATTGGAAAGATAGTCGCCGAACAGGATCTTCTCACCGGTGGCGGGATCGCGTGTAAAGGCAACCCCTGTGCCGGAGTCGCTGCCCATGTTTCCGAAGACCATGGTTACGATGTTGACGGCCGTGCCCAGGTCATCGGGAATCCTCTCCCGACGGCGGTACGCCTTTGCCCTGTCGCCGTTCCACGAACGAAACACAGCCTTGACGGCTTCTTCGAGCTGCTTCAATGGGTCGGTGGGAAAGTCGGAGCCCGTTTCGCCGCGAATGATCTTTTTGAACTCGTCCACCACCTTTTGGACGTCCTCTGCGGTCAGATCAGTATCAACCTGCGCGCCGGCGCGGCGTTTTTCCTCTGAAAGAGCATGCTCGAACAGTTCTCCATCGACGCCCAGTACTATCTTGCCGAACATCTGGATGAAGCGCCGGTAGGCGTCATAGGCGAATCTCTCGTTGGAAGTAAGCCGGGCAATTCCCTTGAGCGTTTCGTCGTTGAGGCCTAGATTGAGAACTGTGTCCATCATTCCCGGCATGGAAAACTTTGCGCCCGAACGCACGGAAACAAGCAGTGGATTTGAGGGGTCGCCGAATTTCTTCCCCGTGGCCCCTTCTACCTGCTTCATCGCGGTGAGGACCTGATCCCACATTCCCTGGGGGAAGTTAGCCCCCGAAGCATAATAGGCATTGCAGGCTTCGGTCGTGATCGTGAATCCGGGAGGCACCGGCAGACTCGCATTCGTCATCTCGGCCAGGCCGGCACCCTTGCCGCCGAGCAAGTCCTTCATATCGCCGTTTCCATCGGCTATTCCATTCGCGAAAAGGTAAACGTATTTGATCGCCATCGAATAATCTCTCCAAATCACATCAATAGGTAATAAGGGGCCTCGCCAGCGGGCAGGGGAGCCAGCAGCAAAGTGTAAACGTTATTCATTGACCGACCCTAATGGTGTGACCCACCAACCTCCGGTCGTCGTAAACGTGACATGCTACCCCAAATTGTCTTAAGGATCAAAACCGAATTGCAGTTTCGCGGTTCGCCGCTATTAGTGGCCAACTGCGAACAGCGAACTGGGTAGAGACTATTCTCGAAGGAGTTTGGAGATCAGGCTGGCCGTTCGCCGCGCGGCATCCTCCGAGTCGGAGTTTGTCTCACGCAGCTTCGGGTCCAACTTATAGGCCGTGGAGAAGCATGCGCGCGCCCTTTCCGTAAGGCCGGCTTCCCGATAGAAGAGAGCGAGACCGAGATGATACTCGGCGTTGCGGGGATCCTGGTGAAGCGCGAGCTTGAAGTGGAATTCCGCCTCGCGGCGTCTTTGTGGCAGGTGCGCGAGCGTTGCTGCCAAGTAGTAGCGGTATTGGTGGGCGGTTTCGTCTATGCGGACGGCTTCCCTAAGCCTCGTAAGAGCGGCGGAATAGTAACCGCCATCGTAGAGTCTCACGCCGTCCTGGAATGCCCGCAATCCAACCGCCGTCAACGATTCCTGCAGCTCGGAGCCTGCATGTGGATCCCCGGGCCCTCCCTGAGCGCAGCTGGAACCTATCCTGGCCGCGTCATATTTTGCACGCTGGACGGGATCCGAAAGAATGTTATACGCGTCGGTGATGGAGGCGAAAACCTGCTCGCCGATCTGAATGATATCGAGCGGCGCTGAGTGGCTGTATCGATCCGGGTGATAGTGCTTAGCCAACCTGAAGTAAGATCTGAGCAGATGTTCGCCGGTCGCCCTGGGTGTAGAGTCGAGAATTGCGTAGAGGTCGGAGGTGCAGCAGATCTTCTGCCGCCCACGAAGATCCTCGGCCAAAGTCGGATCGAGCGGGTCCGGTCTTGGCTGATTACAATCCTCGGGAACGATGTTCGGCGACGGGGCATCGCCAAGGCTCGTCTCGGTCGTTTCGACCGCATAGTCGAGAACCCCGGTCAGCACGAGTCCCAACAGTGCTTTAAGCGTCGTGAAGCCGTCGAGGGAACTTGCATGGCATATTCCGGACACGGACACCGTGCCCTCGAGGTGAAGAAAGACGAGGGCTTCCTGCGCGTTGAGCGAGATTCGCTGGTAGCGAAGGAGGGGATCGGTAGCGAGCCTCACGATGGTGTCGTCGCCCCCAAGCAGATTCCGGACCAAATCCGGATCCTGGATCCGCCGCACGCCTTCAAGGATTATGTCTGCGGTGGATAGGTCCACGTAGACATCCTCATAATCTGAGCTTTCTCCAGGCACGAATTCAAAGTGCCCGCTCCGCAATTCCAGGGCAGAAATGGCGAGTTCACTCTGATGTTGGCGGACAATTCGGTTCAGTTCGAAATGATTAACAATCCCGAGTTCCACAGCAATCTTGCCGAACCGCCCGCCCTTCCTGGCCTGGCGGACTATTTCCGCGACTTGCTCCGCAGTGACCATTTTGGAGTTGAGCAGAAGCTCCCCGAGCCTTGAGGCATCCTGATTCTCGATAGCAAAGACTACAGATCCGTGACGAAAGATAATTCTCTTAACGGTGCGGCCCCGGATGATGTGGAGTGTACCTGTCTGCCGGGAAAGATAGAGCTGGCGATACAGGTCAAACGGTGAAAGCTCGCTCAGGGAACCCTTGAAGTTGGAGAAGGCCCTCGTGAACTGGCCGGCAATTGGATTCTGTGGGGGCATCGTGGTCAATCCGATGTCCAAGACAGAAGCAACAGGCCGGGAGCCAGAATTCTCATAAGTGCTTCCTGTCCCGCCAGGAGTCCGGCAGTGTGGGTAAAAATCTCTCAGCCCGAGTTGGTTCGGAGCCTTGCAGAGCGCAAGAGTCCGGATCTTCCCGGGCTGAGAGTCAGCTTCTCGAATAGCCTTTTGAACTTATCGGCTGTTTTGCTGGATGAAACAGCGTTATTTGCGGGTGTTGAGGTCGATTAGACCCTTGAGACGCTCGATTTCCCTTTGTAGTTCGCGGGTCCTGCGGAAGAGACCGGGAAGCTTTGCAAATGCCGCTACAGACCTGAGCCAGATGGAGTTGTCGACGGCTGGGGAACCAGACATGACCGCACCGGGGGGGATATCATGGGAGGTGCCGCTTTGAGCGGTAAGGACCGCGTTGTCTCCCACCTCGAGATGCCCGGCAAATCCCGCCTGCCCACCCGCTTTGACGTTTTTTCCGATCCTGGTGGATCCCGCCAGACCGACCTGCGCGGCGAGAACACTGTTCTCCCCAACCTCCGCACCGTGGCCAATCTGCACGAGATTGTCCAACTTCGCACCGCGGCGGATGATGGTATCTCCGACTGCGGCACGGTCAATCGTGGTATTCGCCCCGATCTCGACATCGTCCTCGATTACCACGCGGCCCGTCTGGCATATCTTGTAGTAAGTACCATCCTCCTGCGGAGCAAAACCAAAGCCGTCGCTGCCGATTACTACACCGTTTTGAAGTATCACACGGCTGCCGATCATGCACTCCTCGCGAATGGTCACATGGGAGTGAAGCACCACATCGTCCCCCAGGACGACGCCGGCGTACAGGACGACGTGAGGGTAAATTGTGACCCGCGCGCCAATCCTGCAGTTTCGACCGACAACGACGAATTCGCCAATCGAGGCATCAGGCCCGATTTCAGAACTTGGCGCAATCGAGGCCGTCGGATGAGTCCCCCTCTGAGGAATTTCGGGTTTGTAGAAAAGCTCGAGGGCTCGCGCAAATGCGAGGTAAGGATTATCTGTACGAAGACTTGGGATGGACACCTCGGGAATGTCGTTTCCGAGGATTATCGCCGATGCACGTGTGACCTTTATGTAGCTGACATACTTACGGTTGGAAACAAAGGTAAGGTCTCCCGGGACGGCCTCGCTGATGCCGGCTATGCGCGAGATTTCCGGGTCCGTATCTGAACGGACTACGCATCCGATGTGGTCCGCAATCTGAGAGAGCTTCATAAATCTTTATACGTCAAGGTGTTGCCGCAGTAATGGCCTATGATAATATTGTGGCTCTAACGAGTCAAGCGGAGAGCAAGGTCGATGGGACTGCGGCTAAGGGCTGGCGCAAGAATAACTTCACATTTTGCTGCTGGCCCCCAGGCCCGCTGGCGAGGAGCGAGCAACAAAGCCAGTGG
>DASQID010000111.1:0-9284 GCA_035631775.1 Acidobacteriota bacterium | reverse complement strand
GAAAGCCTCGAGCAGGACCGCCTGCGAGATCGGCTGCAGCGCTCCCCCGCACAAGCCCTGGATCACACGGCACACGACGAGGAACTCGAGCGTGGGCGAAAAGCCGCAGAGGAACGAGGCGCAGGTGAATCCGATGACCGACATCATGAGCAGCCGTTTGCGTCCGAAATAGCTGGCCAGCCATCCGGTGATCGGAAGGACAATAGCGTTGGCCACGAGGTAAGACGTCAGCGCCCAAGTCGACTCATCGACCGTCGCGGAAAGACTGCCGGCAATGTGCGGCAACGAGACGTTGACAACGGTGGAGTCGAGGACCTCCATAAACGTTGCAAACATCACCGAGACCGCGATGATCCACGGATTAATCCGTGGTTCTGTCGCTGGCGGATTTGCTGACATATTCAGCTGCCAGGGACCGGGGGTCGGAGGTCAGGGGCCAGGAATTCCAGGAAAACCACATCAAGCGAGCAGCTCCAGCGTAATGAGAGGAAAAACACTTCACTTTAGGACTTTATCCCTACCCCTCATCCCTGGTCCTTGGTCCAATGTCCCTGGCCCCTGGCCCCTGATCCCTGGCCCCTGACCCCCGGCCCCTATCTCGTTATGACGGTCGGCTCGACGGACATGCCCGGCCGCAGCAGATGCTCAGGATCCTGGCCTTTGTCGAACCGGATTCGGACGGGCACTCGCTGAACCACTTTGACGTAATTCCCGGTCGCGTTTTCAGGTGGGAGCAGGCTGACACGCGCTCCCGTTACGGCGGCAACGCTTTCGATATAGCCATTGTAGACGCGCCCGTAAGCATCCACGGAGATTTCAACCTTCTGTCCGGGGCGCATGTTCTTCAGCTGGTTTTCCTTGAAGTTGGCCTTAACCCAGATGTCGCCGAGGGGAACGATGGCAAATAGGGGCTGGCCGGCTTGAATAACCTGCCCGACTTCGACGTTTTTCTCGCTGATTATTCCACTGACAGGCGCGGACAAGGACGTGTAATCGAGGTTGAGTCGCGCTTTCTCCACTTCCGACCTGGCAATACTCACCCTGGCCGCAGCGGAGGCTGCCCGGTCCCGTTGGATTGCCGTCCGCTGAGGCGCGGTCCGCGCCGTGGCGAGAGCCGCTTGTGCCTCGGGCACGCTTTCGCGAGACTGGGTCAGCCTTGCTTCCGCGGCCTCAACTGCCTTCTCCGCTTCCTCAACCGCGGCTTGAGCGGAGTCACGCACGGCCCGGGCAGTATCCGCAGCGGCGACGGCGTCATCAAATTGCAGCCTCGAAATCTCATCCTTCGCAATCAGAAGCTTCATTCGCTCGAGGTCCTGGGAGGCTTTTGTATAGGTCGCCTCTGCTTCGCGTACCTTGGCACTGCTCAGACTGAGCCGGGCGCGAGCTGAATCGACTTCTCTTGCAGCCACCAGGACACCGGCTTGCGCCCTGGCGAGCATCGCCTGCGAGGAGCTGATCTGGTTGATGGTGGCGGTTGACGTCACGGGAACCTCGGTCTGCGCCGCCTTCGCCGCAGCCTCCGCCTCTGCCAGATTGGCCCTGGCACGATCGAGAGCCACCCGATAGTCCGTCGGATCGAGCTGAACAAGTAAAGCTCCCTTCTGCACGTGCTGATTTTCCTCGATCTTCACGGCGGCGACTGTTCCCCCAATCCGCGCCGAGATCGGGTCGACATGTCCATCGATCTGGGCATCGTCGGTGCTTTCGCGGATCGAGTAATACCTGTATGTCACCGCCAGCGCAGCCAGTACCAGGATTGCCCCTCCTCCAGCCAGCCACTTCGCTCTCCGGCGCAACCGGGTATCCGTGCGTAATCCGGCACCCAGGCCGCTCTTCCCCTCAGGGTATTCGCTGCTGTCCGGCGTGTTTTCCCTGCCGGTTTCGCTCTCGAGTTGCATCGACATCATTTCCCTCTGATAAACCTCTGATATGAATCCTCGGCTACACCCATGGCTCGGGCGAGAGCCCCCTTCGCGAGATTATACGTATAAAGGCTCGAGATATAGTTGTCGCTTGCGGTGGCCAGCGATTCCTGTCCCTGCACTACCTCAACCGTGTTTGCCACCCCCGCGGAGAATCGGTCCTTGATCTCATTGATCTCCTCTTGCGCAAGATCGAGCGCGCTTCGTGCGACTTGAACTCGATCATCGGCAGCCTTGAGATCCAGGAAAGTGGCTTGGATTTCGTAATAGATCCGCGCTCGCGTGTCTTCTAACTTAGCCTGTTGACTGCGTAACCGTGCCTCCGCTTCCATCACGCTGCCGCGAACGCGTCCTCCCTCGAAGATGGGAATGCGCACGGTTGCTGCCACCGAGAAAGTCCCGTGGGATGACCATGGTTTGCGACCGGCGTCGCCGTAGTTTGCATCCAGTTGCGCGGAAGGTAGCCCTTCACCCTGCGCGGCTTTCCTTTGGGCCTGTGCCGCACTCAGACGATTCAGCTCGCTCAGATAATCCCCGCGGTTCTTGTAAGCGAGATCGAGGGCATCTTCCTTTGAGGTCAACGGCAGCGGAATATAGGGAATATCATCCGCCAGAGCAAACTGCTGGCCCTCTGCGAGTCCGATGGCGCGCGCAAGCGCCAGCTTTTCCTTGGCAAAATCGTTCTCCGCGGCGATGAGCCGCTGCTGTTGCGACTGAAGCTGAACGCGGGCGCGCAGCACGTCTATCCCGGCCGCAACGCCGGCCTCTCTGCGGTCCAGAGCCAGATCGAGGAGAGCCTGCGCAGTCTGGAGCTGCGCCCGCACTGCATTTATCCGGCTCTTGCCGGCAGCCGCCTGAAGGTACAGACTGCCGCTGAGGAGCACCACCAGGTCGCGCGTGTCCTTGTACGAATGTTCTGCCGCTTTGAGGTTTTCCTCCTCCGCTTTGGCACGGTTTCGCGCCTTTAGGTCGAGGATCGGCTGAGTTAGAAAAACCCGCGTGTCGAACACACTGAACGGGCCGATGATTTGGGGGATTCCGGGAAACCCGCTGAATCCAAGCGCAGCGAGGTTTATCTGCTGTTCGGTCTCAGAGGTTGCCGCCGTGAAATTCGGCAGAAGGTCCGCAAACGCGCGCCGGCGCGCTCCCTGCGCAAGGCGGACATCCTGCTGGCTCAACAGAAGGGCAAGGTTGGATCTGAGGGCACGCTGGAGGGCATCGGCAAGTGAGAGTTGCAGCACTTCAGCCGAGGCCTTCCCCGCGGGTACGCCGCCATAGAAGACGCTCTGCCCCTGAGTGCTCAATACATACAGGTCCTGGGCGCTGCCCCTGGAGGTGTCCGCGTCGACCCTGGACTGCTGAGCAGCGAGGGACTGCGCCTGCGCCGTGCTCGAGCCGAGCACTCCCAGAAGGAGTAGCGAAACTAGAGAGAGTGGGCATTTCATCGACGCGCAATCCCTTTCCATGTCAGGTCGAACATGAAGGCAGCGTCCTCCTCAATCCGGGTGCTGACCCACCCGAGCAGGCGCTGCGCAATGATCCCGCGTGTCAGATTTACGATTGCGAACGCTGTCGCCTCCAGAGGAAGGTCCCGGACAGAACCGTGCCTGATCCCATCCTGAAGAGCGCTCTTGACCAGGTGTATCTGCCGGACATGATATTCCTGAAAGTCCTTGTGAAAGTAGGCCGGATGCACGGACGCATGACCGAATTCCGCATAATAGATCTTGAAGAAATCCCGGTTCTCCTCGAAATAGGAGAGCTTGGTGGTCATGAAGGTGCGGATCTTTGTTTCCGTATCTCTTGCAGCCTGCACTTCACCCTCGAGTCGCGTACACAGAGCCTCGAGACCGGATTTCAGGGCCTCCCAATAGAGATCGCGCTTGGACGGGTAGTAGAGATAGAGGGTTCCCTTGGCGAGACCGGCGGTATGGGCGATTTCGTCGACCGAGGCTTCATTGAAGCCTTTGTCGGCAAACACCTTGCGCGCCGCGTCGAGGATTTCCGCGTGACGGAACTCCGCCACAACGTCTTTCTTTGTTCTGCCTCTGAACGTCACCAATACACCCAAGTCACTACAATGACTGATTGGTCATTTTCCCATGTAGGAGCACTTCCCGTCAAAAGAAATATAGGTGTCAGGCTACGATTTCCCCAATTTCCGTGCTCCGCGCGCTCCTGCGCCGGAGGACTTCACAGGAAATTGGGGAAATCGTAGCCTGACACCTATTTCTATTTTTCTACTGAGCCGTGGGCTCGTCGGCGAATGCGGAGGGATCGATAACGGGGTCGGGAGGGGCGAGGTCGAGTTGGTTGCGCACGAGGCTCTGGTGCACCAGTTCTTCGTCACGCAATTCTTCAAACAAACTCCGCACTTCCGGATCAGCGATATAGTCCAGGGCGTGCACAAAGAACTCGTGCGCCTTTATTTCGGATTGCAGAGCGACTTCCATTGCCTGCCGAACCGACATGAAGGCGCGAGTCTGATCGTAGTCCGGCGCCTCGACTTCCCACAGCATGGATTGTTTTACGAGCCGCGGTTCGTCTCGGAACAGACTGTTCCGTCGTGCGCTCAGCTCTGCCCCGTGTCGGGCTTCATTGCCGGCCATCGCACGGAAAAAGGCTGCAGCTTCGGGGGTGTGATGCAGCTGCATCTGATCGACGAATTCCGCGTAACGTTCCTGGGCTTCCTCTTCGATAAGAATCGCCAAGTCGAGGGCATCTCTGAGACTGAGGCTGGCAAAATCTACTCTTGTGCTCATATCCGAACCTCGCGGAATGGGTCTGCCGGGCTCGCCCGCGGCCATGATGTGTTGAATACCTCATTTTCATGCGGGATGGCGCGGATGTCAAGCAGGGGGAACGCCCGCCAAGGATTCCACCGTGAGTGAATGAAGCAGTTCGTGCACTTCGTCAGGATGTCTCAGATTGAACCTCGCACGCGATTTTGCAATCCCGACCCGGAACGTGTAAGCCTCTGCCGGCAGGCTTTCGAAGAGATCTTCATCGGTCCAATCGTCGCCGACGGCGAGGATGAAATCAAAGGACGCCTTGGATATCCAATTCATCGCCGCTCTTCCCTTGTTGACGCCCGCGTTCCTGATCTCCAGAACTTTATTCCCCTTCAGCACCTGGATGTCGATATTTGCCGTAAATTGGGTAAGGTTATCCATGAGTTCGATCGCGACCGGTCTCGACTGATCCGGATCGGCTGCGCGATAGTGCCAGGCGAGTGAGTGCTCCTTTTCCTCAACGAAAGCACCGGGCAATCGATCCGCGTACTGAAGAAGAACAGGGAGGAGGGCCGCCTTCCAGCTCGTAGTGTATCGGCCGAGCATGAACCATTTGCCTTTGGATTCACGTAGCCACAGCCCATGCTCCGCCGCTATTCCAATCGGGAGTCCTCCGAACCATTGCTCTAGCGTTGTTCGATCCCGGCCACTGATAAGAACAAGACTGTTACGGGGATTTGCCGCCAGCAACCGCAGAAGCTCCAAAACCGCGGGGGTCGGGGTGGCAAGGTGCGGCCGGCGCTCGAAGGGCACAAGCGTACCGTCGTAGTCCAGAAACAAGATCCTGCGCCGTGCGCGCGTGAATTCACCGATAATCCCTTTCCGGATAGAAGGTGACGCAAGTTTCGCGTTGAACTGTTCCTGCACTCCCCTCATCTGAGCTAGTTGGGTGACGAAATCAGTCGCCCAGCGAACGACATCATAACGGCTAAGCCGCTCCTGCATGATGACGTTCCGCCGTTCCTGCTCCTCCCGGGTCATCTGCAGCCCCTCTCTCAGTGCCTCAGCGATCTCCCGCCGGTCATTTGGATTGATGATAATGGCTTCACCCAATTCCTTCGCCGCACCGGCCATTTCGCTGAGGATCAAGACGCCGGTCTTGTCCGTTCGTGACGCAACGTATTCTTTTGCGATGAGGTTCATGCCGTCTCGAAGAGGGGTTACCAGGGCAACATCGCTCAGGCTGTAGAGCGCAGACAGCGAATGGATGGAAAGGTGCCTATACTGATAAAGGACCGGTGTCCAGCCTATGGAGCCGAACTTGCCGTTGATCCGTCCGACAAGCTCCTCAATCTGCTTCTTCATGGACTCATAGTGAACCACGCCTATGCGCGAGGGCACGACAACCATGATGAGAACCAGCTTGCCACGAAATTCGGGGTAGGAATCCAGCAGGAGTTCAAATCCTTCGAGGCGGTTAACGATGCCCTTAGAGTAATCCAGCCGATCGATCGAGAGCAGGGTGCGAAATCCGGTCAGAGTTTGCTGGAGCTGTTCCCGCTCCTGCTGTGTTTCGGGAGCCTTGCTGGTCTCAGAGAATTTTCTGAAATCGATGCCCATGGGGTAGGTCTCTACCTTCACCACGTGGTTAGCCAACGAGATCTGCCCCATATGGTGCTCATAGCCCAGAATCCGCAAGACCGACTGTAGGAAGTGCTGCATGTAGTCGTAGGTGTGAAATCCGACAAGGTCCGCGCCGAGTAAACCTTCCAGGATGTCACTGCCCCACCGTCGCGGGAGAAGCCGGAAAATGTCGTAGGACGGAAACGGAATATGAAGGAAGAAACCTATGAGAGCCTGGGGGATTTTCTCTCTCAATAGCCGAGGAAGGAGCATCAGGTGGTAATCCTGCACCCAAATGACATCATCGGGCCGGACTAACTTGCACAATGCTTCGCTGAATAGCTCATTGACGCGCCGATAGTTCTGCCAGAAATCCTCCTCGTATGCCACGTACGAAGGGAAATAGTGGAACAGTGGCCAGATGGTCTTGTTGCAATATCCGAAGTAGAACTGGTCCATCTCGGTTTCTGAAAGGAAGACGGGATATGCACGGCACTCCGACAGGGCCCACGACCGAACCCTCTCCTGTAATTCGTCGGGAATGGTATTCCCCGGCCACCCCACCCACACATGCTTCTCTTGCCTCGGGAAGTGGTACTTGTAGGAATCCAGAAAGGAACTGAGGCCGGTGACCAGTCCCCCGGCGCTCCCTTCGAACCGGAGTTCGCCGTTTTCCACCCTTACGGTAAACGGGAGTCTGTTTGAAACAATGATGAGCCTGCCGGCAGCCGTATCACCAGCCTTCATGACGCCCCTCCACCTGGTATCATAAATTGTAGACTAGTTCCTGTCGCGAAACTGCTTTATCGCGCCGAAAGCGCCCCGGAGAGGCGACAGCCAATAGCCCCGGGCAAGCGAAGCGCAGCCCGAGGTTGGGATTGTCGAGAATAACCAGAGCCCTGGAGAGGCGACAGATAACCCATAGAATACAAAGGTCTTTCGCCCCTGCCGAGGGTCGGCATTATGCAATATCCTATCCGGGAGCTTGCGCCCCTCCGGGGCCCGACCTGACATGCGATTCGTGGAGTTTCGCGACTGAAACTGGACCAGGAGCCGTGATCGACCAGGAACCGGCGAGAAACTCGTGAAACTGCAGGCTGAGGGCGGCTGGCAGCAAAGAGCCTGGGTTACATGGGATTGTACCAACGGATGACTGCCTGCTGCGGCTTGCGCTTCAGGGAATTCGCAGCGGCTTTTGACAACTTACTTCTTCGTAGCAAATAGAGTCGCGCAATATCTTCTGATAAGATATGCCACCTCGAAACGACGGGAGAGCAATCCGGCCGGATTGCTCTCAGCCGGTTCCGTCACTCGCGCACAGACCTGGCAAAGAAGGCAAGTATGAGACGTGACCTGATCATCGGCATGGCCGGCTCCGGCGGGGACGGCATTGTTTCCGCGGGCGAGTTCCTCATCACCGCGGCCGCGCTGGAAGGCTATCATGCAATCATGACCAAGAGCTTCGGCTCTCAGATTCGCGGAGGAGAGTCCTCGTGCCGCCTGCGCATCTGTACCCAGCAGGTTTTGAATCCCGGAGGCACGCTGGACGTGGCGGTTGCGCTGAACTGGGAGGATTTCCTGAAGTTCGGCGGCGAGCTCCCCGTGGGGGGCCACACGATCGTCATCTACGAGAGCAAGACAGGTGTCGCACCGGACAAACTTCCCCTGGAGGGGGTGAAGCCTGCGGTAGCGCTCCCGGTCCCGATCGGGGAAATGGCCCGAAAAACCGCAGGCACCGACAAAGCCAAAAACACGGTGGTACTGGGCCTGCTGGCAGGCTGGTTTGGCCTCGCGCAGGAATCCATCCTGGCTGGACTGCACAAGAAATTGACCAAGAAGGGACCGGAGGTGCTCGAGGCCAACAAGCGCGCCTTTGCCGCAGGCGTTGAATACGCCAGTTCTCACCCGCTCGAGGACGGTCGGCGGATGAGCCCTCCCGTTGAGACAAAGAACACCAAACTTCTCACCGACGGCAACGACATGTGCGCGGCGGCGGCTATTTTTGCCGGGTGCGAGTTCTTCAGCGGTTACCCCATTACACCCTCGTCGGAGATAATGCATTTTCTGAGCCGCGAAATCTGGAAATACGGGGGAACCGTCCTCCAGGCCGAAGATGAGATCGCGGGCATCGGAGCCGTGGTCGGCGCCTCATTCGCCGGCAAGAAGGCGCTGACAGCCACATCAGGTCCCGGCATGTCGTTGAAGACCGAAATCCTCGGCCTGGCGACGATCGCCGAGATCCCATTGGTATGCGTGAACGTGCAGCGAGGGGGACCGTCCACCGGGATACCCACCAAGAGTGAGCAGGCGGATCTATTCCAGGCGGTCTTCTCAGGACACGGCGATTGCGTACGGCCGGTCCTGGCACCTGTAAGCGTCGCAGACACGTTCGGAATCACGGTGGAGGCATTCAACATTGCCGAACACTTCCAGACTCCCGTGATCATTCTCTCCGACCAGGAGATCGCCCAACGGAAGGAAACCGTCAACCCCATCGACACCTCGACCTTCAGACTCGTGGAGCGGCGCCGACCCACGGAAAAAGAACTGGAAAATTATTCACGCTTCCGCTTCAGCGAGACGGGTATCAGTCCGATAAGCCATCCCGGCATGCCGGGAGGCAATTACCTGGCATCCGGCATCGAGCACAATGAGGCCGGCGCGCCCACGGCCAAAGGCGAGACCCACGCAAAAATGAATGAGAAGCGGATTCGAAAGATCATGCCGCTCAAGACACGGCGGGACCTTTTCATCTTCGAGGGCGACGCGGATGCACCGCTTGCCTTGATCTCGTGGGGAAGCGTTGCCGGCGTGGCCATCGAGTCGCTGCGCATGGCCAAGGCCGAAGGAATGAAGGTGAAGCTGCTGGTCCCCAAGCTCCTGTTTCCGGTCTCGGAGGAGATCTACCAGGAGTTCTTCAGCTCCGTAAAAAGAGGACTGGTCGTCGAGCAGTCACACCAGGGACAGCTATACAGGCTGATCCGCATGTATGTGGATGTCCTTCACA
>DASQID010000110.1:0-3485 GCA_035631775.1 Acidobacteriota bacterium | reverse complement strand
GTTACGGAAGACAACGCCGTTTATTGGGAGCTGGCTTTATAAATGACTGTGAGACATCATTTGGCGTGCTGCGTCGAATCATGGGGAGGGAACTCACATGCTCATCCCCAAATCCGGCGCCTGGATTCTGGTATTTGTGTTCGGCGCAACCGCAATCGCCAAACCAAATTTCACCGGGACATGGGTGCGGGACGCCAGCGCAAGCGGGTCATTCACTGAGATTCTTAACCCAGTCATAGGTCCGAGCAGAAGCCAAGCCGGCCCAAATTTCATCTTGCGTGTTAGTCATCGCGGCAAACGCTTGCAGGTAACTGTTGAGCAGGACGCCAGCAAGCCTATAGCCACAACTTACGACCTAGGGCGAGGGTGGCACGGTAGTTTTCTGCGTGATTTCGGGGGAATGCAGTATCGTTCAAGCTGGAAAGGCGACACTCTGGTAATCGAGAAGTACGTAGCTTATCGGGGGAATTTTGGGGACATGCGAGGTGATTTGAAACAAAACTGGGCCCTATCTCCCGGAGGCGATATCATGATTATCACAACTACCAGGAACGGTGTCATAGCTAGGGAAGTCTTCAAAAGAAAGTGATCTCCCTCACACCAGTGACTCGATGAGAGTGTCATAAGTCCCTATCTGGAAATCTTCCGCTATGAACTCAATCTTAATGTCTTTACCGATGCCCGGAATATCTCGATAGGTCCACCTCTCAAAGGGAAACATGAGGCCTTCTCGCAGACCTCCGGTTGGATCTGGTTCTAGCTGCCATTCCCTTTGGAGCTGAGCGAAATCCTTGCGTTCGTCCGGCGGCCCCAGTCCAACATATAATTGGCCGCTAGCCGTTTTTGACCCCGGAGTCGATCCTTCGCTGAAGTGCTGATCTGCAAATTCGACACGTCGTTTAAGCTCTTCTTTGGTTGTAGGTCCGACATTTGTAGCCCAGAGCGCACTTATCAGTGTCAGCAACGGACCAACTCGCGCCATCGCGATGATAATGAGATTCCTGGCCCAAGACTCAGCTGGGCGTCTCTATTCGAGCATCCCAATCTCACATGATAGTGCCTACTCCCTTCGTTTTCACTCGCGTTTGGAGGTACGAAGAGTACATGGCAAGTCGCGGACTGACGGCAGTCGCGGAAGCAAATCATGGTTCGTCCCATCCAATTCCTACATCTACCATGTCGGGAACAGCGCCCGACCAGAGCGGTGTCCGAGAACTGGCTCATGTCCGACAACGGGACTTACGGACAATGTCAATCTGAGCAGCCTGCCGGTTGGGAATGTCGCCATTTTTGCGCCCGTCATACGTCCGCCTGGATTTGCCTTCGACAAGGCCATTCCGGACTAGACAAATCAAGGTGCAGGGCAGAATAATGTTCGCATGGCACTCAGACGTACCCAGAGTTTGCCCCCCATATTGAATTCCGAATCGGCGCGTTACTGCTCATCAATTCTGATGCGCCGCATGCTCTTCTTCCTGGTGATCCTGACGGCAGCGGCCGTGAAGATGGGTTATAGCCAAGGCAGTCCTCGGAGACTGAGAGGAGAGGTGGACAGAGCGATCGAGCCACCGGTAAAGATCTCCCAATATCCATGCGAAACAGGGAACAGCTTGCCGCCTGATATTGAGCTGCCTACTGACTTTGTGGAGCTTCAACGCACGATTCCGTTATATACGGTACAGATCCGTGCGGATGGCCGCGTCACATGGAAAGGAGCACGAATTGCAGGAAACGACGACCAGGTGTACATGGTTAGCCCTACGGATGCTCGCGCGCTGTTGGACAAGTTTCAGGTAAACGGCATTTGGAATTTGTGCAGCGACTATGGCGCCATTGCTGAGGACGACGTTACAGTGATAACGACCTTACATATTGGGGGTCGGGTAAAGCGAGTATCTCATTCTTATTCTAATACGAGAGCACCAAGCTCGTTGAAGTCTCTCGAATATGCGATTGATGAGCTTGCGGACACACACCAGTGGATTCACGGCGATCCGCGAAAGGAATTGTTTGATGACGTAAATTACGATGGATATGGTCCGAAAAGGGGACTGACGGCCTTAATGAAAGCAGCGGCTTTCGCCGACGTAAGCCGGATGCAAGAATTGCTTGCGGCCGAGGCCGATCCGAACGCCCGGGATTCTAGTGGTTGGACTGCCTTAGTGTACGCAGCGCAAGGCGAGAAACTCGGACGGATCGACAGGAGTGCCTACAACCCGGGAATTGAAGCAGTCAGAATGCTGCTCGATTCTGGGGCAAATCCTAATACACTGTCATTCATGGGGCAAACTCCGCTAATGGCGGCAGTCACCTCTTACTCTCGCGCGGAAAGGGTGAGACTGCTGATCGCAGCGGGCGCTGATGTCAACGTGCAAGATGCGAACGGCCAGACAGCTCTCATCCACGCTTTGCATTTTTCTTTGGGAGATGGCCCCGACTATGTCCAACGGGCTGAAGTCTGCAATGTGCTGCGAAGGGCCGGTGCACGAACCGACTTGCGCGACGCAGAAGGCCTCACTGCATTTGATCACCTGGAGAGGGAATTTAAAAGTTTCACCTCCTCGCCGTCCTACAAGACGATAGAGGTGCAATACAGAAACCTTCGGCAAATCCTGCGTAAATAATTTCAACCCGCAAGCGCGGCGTCGATCACGCCGGAGCAGGAGGATCGCATCGGTAGATTCCGCCGTGCCAGGAGAAGGGAGCATCCTTGGAATGTCACTCAGGCAGATAAGGTGGATAGCAGCAGCCGGCTGGCTGATCCTGATTCCCTCGATATCAGAGACTATCGGAGCCGGCGCAATGGCCGGCAGAGCGCCGGTCAAGCTGAGGGTCGCAGGTGCACAGATTCCTGTTGTTCGAGAGATCGACAAAAACCTCGCGGCGGTTTCGCGAGCCATCGAATACGCCAGCTCCCAAAACGCCGACGTACTGGTTACTCCTGAAGGTTCGCCTTCCGGCTATGTGAGGGACTTTGATTCTGGAAAGACAGCGCGCGCTCTCGAGGAGGTCACGCGCAAAGCGCGAGCAGGACACCTGGCGCTGGCCCTAGGTACTTGCTTTGAGGAGCCGGCGGATAGGCAACGGTACGATCAAGTTCGGATCTATGACCGAGACGGCAACTACCTCGGCTTTCACGCCAAGGTCCTCCTGTGCAGGCGAGTGGCCGATCCGGGGTCAGAGGGAGAGATTGGTTATTTCAAGACGAAGCCCGTTCGGACGTTCCTCCTCAACGGCGTGACGATTGGGGCTCTGGTCTGCAACGACATGTGGGCAAATCCCGAGTGGACCCCGCAAGACGATCCGCATCTTCTTCAACAACTCTCGCGCATGGGCGCCCGTGTGGTGTTCCTGTCCGTCAACAGCGGTCAGGCGAAAGAAGAGGAGTGGGCACTCAACCGCGAGTACCATGACTCCAACTTGCGACTGCGTGCTCGCGCGGCGAAGACATGGATTGTCTCAGCCGACGCCTCCGATCCCAAGGC
>DASQID010000109.1:0-12641 GCA_035631775.1 Acidobacteriota bacterium | reverse complement strand
GAGGCGTTCCAGCCTGGCGTTCACTTTCCCTAGGAGCTCCTTCTCGCCCTTGCGGACGACCACCGCATATTGTTCCTGCGTCAGGAGAGTCCCAAGTGGAATGAGGTTGTTGAAGCTCTTATATATGCTATAAGTCAGGATGGGGTCGTCCCCGACGACTGCATCAATCTCGGTCCGATTCAACGCTCCCAGCGCATCGTCAAGTGTCGGATACTTTTGAACCGTCACGTTGGCAGCCGTCCTTTGAGTCTCCAGGAACTTGTCACCCGTCCTCCCCGCCTGGACTCCGACCTTCTTGCCGGAAAGGCTTGCCAGATCTTTGATCTGCGGTTTGTCGATCCGACGCGCGATTGTGTTTCCGCTGTCAAAATAGGGTTCGGAGAATGCAAAGTCCTTCTTGCGATCCGCGGCGATGGAAATGGCGGATATGACGATTTCAGCCTCTCCGTTCCGCAAAATATCGAAAATGCGTGCGAATGGGATCTTGACCCATTTTACGTCGTAGCCAAGATCTTTGGCGATCTCCGTGCCGATGTCGACATCCAATCCCTGAACGCCTGTGCCGGAGCCGAACTCGAACGGCAGGTTAACCGCATCGGTTGCGATCCGCACCATCTTGTTCTTTTTCATCTGGCTGAATGCGTCCGGTCCTTCTTTGCCGCCGCCACAACCGATCGCGGTCAGCACAAGGCTTAGCACTAGCAGAGTGTATTTTGCGGTACGCAAAACATACCTCCTTGGGGAGTCATGAGAGCCAAATTGCACCGTTAGAATGTACGGGGCTATTCTAGCCAAATTGCAATTGCATCAAAAGCTTTTTCAGGCAGTGGAGACTCCGCCACGAATTGCACGAATTCCACCGATTGATCCTCTCATGATTATCTCGTGAAATTCGTGGCGGCGTTCACGGCTGGCGGTGGGGGGATGCTAAAGACGGTTTTCCCGTACGAAGAACAGCATCCCTCCGGCAGCGGCAAGATTGAATAACGCACCCAGGAAGCAGACCGCAGAGTAACCGCTGTGTTCGAAGAGCAGACCCGACACGAGCGCAGCAAGCCCTATGCCAACCTGCGAGAAGGAGTTCTTGAGCGCTATGAAGGAACCCCTGTAATTTGCCGGAACCACTTCTGTCAGTAGGGCCTCCATCGGTCCCTGGCGGAATGCGGCCGCAAGACTGATTGCTGCAAAAACTCCAAAAAGACGGGGCCCCCAGCGGAGATTTGGCAGTAAAAATAAAAGCAACGCTAGGGACAGGTTACTCAGGATGAACTGGACACGTTTTCCGATTCTGTCCGAAAGCGATCCGGCTAGAGGAGAGGCCAGAAGAGCCGCAGTTCCGGACGCCAGGAAGACAAGACCGATCTTTTTGCCGGGAATGCCAAAATCATCGTGAAGCCACACTCCGATGAACGCTAGGAATCCCATCATCCCAGCCGATGCGCAGAATGAGCTAAGCAAGGCACCAAAGGTCTTGCCCCCGCGCAGAAAACTCGCGTAGGTTCGAATCTGCCGGACTAAAAGCACCTCGGTCGATTGGGGCTGACCTGGGCTCTGCCCGGGCAACAGGAACTGAGTAGTCATCAGCAGCACGAGGGCCAGAGTGCAAGTCGTGCCGAAAACCGCATTCCACCCCAGCTTGTCGCCGATCCACGATCCAAGAGGAACCCCGAGGATCAGCGCGGCAAAGTAGGAGGACATGATTGAGCCCATAGCCCAGCCTCTGCTGGAGTAGGGAAAGAAGTCGGCAGCGTATGAGATTGTGTTCAGGCTGAGCATACTGGCACCCATGCCGGTAACGATCCGTCCCAGCATGAGGGTCTGGAAGTCGGCAGCCAATGAGGAAATCAGGGAGCCGAGGGAAAAGATCAGTAGTCCGGCGATGAGGCCGCGTTTGCGGCCGAAGACATCCGAAAGCGGTCCCCATAGCAGTACCGAAAGCCCCGCGCAGACGGAGTAGCCGGTGAACAGCAGCCCCATGTCAGAAGAGGATCGCTTGACCTGTGCGCGAATCGCGGGTAGGAGCGGGCTGATTACCTGGTTGTCCGCAACTCCAAGGAACAGGACGAAGAAGAGGCACAGAACTACCCTTGGACCATGGCTGGGTCGGGACATTCGCGCCCTATTCGAAGTGTTTGATTCGGAGATGTTCGGCGGCAATGTCCGTCAGGTCGACAACTGATGCTGCAGCGACGCCCATGGCAATTGCAATGGACTCGCTGATCTCCTCGGGTGTCGCCCCGAATTTCTTTGCCTTCTTGATGTGGCCGTTCAAGCATCCCTGGCACCTGAATCCCAGCGATGCTGCGATCGCGATCAACTCTTTCGTTTTGCGATCCAGTCTGGTTTTCTTATAGGTTTCCTGATAAAAGGCGAAATAGATCCTTTTCATCCGGTCTTCGACCATCGTGTACGACGGCCAGCCGGCCTGGGGCTCAGGCGTAGTGGCGTTGGGCACCTCTGATTTGTCTGGCTGATCCTTCATGGACTACTTCTCCTTGTCACTTTGATCGCACTCGATCGGAGAATCGAGCCCGCAGCAATGAGATCACGCGGGATACTACCACTATTAAGTGGGCCCACTCAAGGAACACGGGCTGTCGCGGCTGTCACAGCACTTATGGAGACCTGCACCTGGACAGTCATGGTGTCACAGACTTCGATTCTGGAGTTGACGAGGACCTCCCCTTGGACGCCTTCAGTCGGCACATCATCGACTGCTGCCGTACCAAGGCGCGGATTGCGGTCTGATAGAATTCCGGCTTGCGAAAGTCCTTGCCAAAGAGGATATTTCAAGTCCACGACCGAGTCCAAGTCGAAGTCTGCGTCCGCATCTGCAAAGGGAGGTCCCATGAAGGTTCACAGCTGGAAGGACATTGCGTGGGAAAAGGTCACGGATGACATCTCGCGCAAAATCATCACGGGCGAGAATGAGATGATTTCACATGTCTATCTCAAGAAAGACGCGGTTGTTCCGGAGCATTCCCACGTCAGCGAACAGATCACCTACATCCTGGAAGGAGCACTGAAATTCCGGATTCTGGGGGAAGAGATAGTCGTGGCAGCGGGCCAGGTACTTGTGATTCCCCCGAATGTCCCTCACAAAGCAGTGGCTCTGGAAGACACGCTGGACGTCGACATCTTCAGTCCCATCCGAAGAGACTGGCTGGACCATACGGACAGCTATTTCCACCGTCGCGAAGGAAGGGCCTAGATATGGATCTGGGACTAAGTGACAAGATTTCCCTCGTGTGCGCCTCCAGTAAGGGACTCGGGAGGGCCGTTGCAGAGGCGCTTGCCCAGGAAGGAGCCAGGGTAGCGATCTGTGCGCGTTCCGCGGAACCGCTGCGCGTGGCAGGTGAGGAAATCCGCAAGAACAGCGGGGCCCAGGTGCTTCCGATCGTGGCTGACCTGACTCGTGAGACCGATATTGATCGCCTCGTCGGAGAGGTTGAGAGTACATGGGGTTTGGTGGAGGTTCTGGTAACCAACGCTGGCGGCCCTCCCAGCGGGCCATTCGAAAAACACAGCCTGGAGGATTGGGAACGAGCGGTTCAACTCAATTTCATGAGCGCGGTACGGCTCTGCCGCCGCGTCATACCCGGCATGAAGGAGAGGCGAAGGGGGCGCATAATTAACATCACTTCCATCACCGTGAAGCAGCCTGTAGACGGCCTCATTCTGTCCAACGCGGTGCGGGCGGCAGTCGTGGGATTAGCCAGATCACTCGCAAACGAACTAGGCCCGTACGGCATTCTGGTCAACAACGTCTGCCCAGGTTATACGAAAACGGATCGCGTAGTCCGGCTCGCGGAAGCCAGTGCCCGCGAGGGCAGGTCCGTGAAGCAGGTCTATCAGGCTTGGGAAGATCAGATCCCGCTCGGCAGGCTGGCGGAGCCAGAGGAATTTGCCGCGCTGGTGACTTTTCTCGCGTCGGCTCGCGCGAGTTATATTACCGGCACGACTATTCCCGTCGACGGGGGTTACATCCGCAGTCTCCTCTGAACCCGACCGAGACGTGCGGGCGCTTGATATCTGCAGGTGTTTTTCAATCGTCAATCCGCAATCCCCAATTCGCCATTCCTAAAGGTCTCGCTCCATGATCCAGGCGTCTTCGATCGGATCGGAATAGTAGTTGAGTCGAGTCCCCGCGATCTTGAACTTCTGCCCGTTGTAGAACTGAATTGCATTCTGGTTGGACTTACGCACTTCCAGGAAGCACCGTTTGCAGCCGCGCCGGATCCCCTCCGAATAGGCAGATTCCATTAACTGCGTACCGATTCCCTGCCTCTGATACTGTGGGTAGACACCGACCTTCAGTATTTCTAGATTCTCGAAGAGGGAGCGCGCCAAGTAGAAGCCGGCGAATTCCCTGCGGCCGGCATCCTTCATCACAACTGCTTTGCAGCCAAAATACTCAGGAAACTCCTCGAGGAAGCGACGATAATTCTCGGCGCCCCAAAACGAGAGGTTCGTTTCGCCCTCAATCTGCTCGAGCAGGGAGATGTCTGAGGCGTTCAGCAAGGCGAGGTAGGTGATCAACGTCATGTTACTTCCTATGCTTGGCTCTCAGAGCGTCCGGCGGCCTGATATACAATGGCTCTGCGGTCAGATAATCGCCGGATTTCCAGTACCGCCTCTTCCTGAACGCCAAGCTTCCTATGGCCGAGGCGAGGAACAAGTCCCCTGCTATCGCCCGTGGCCAGCCCCGACCCGGCCGAAACAGCCTTTCGCAGCAGCGAAGATCGCGATCGACGATAATGTACAAATGCCTCTTTTGGAGCCTGAGTTCAAGCTCAAAGGGATTCAAAACCTCCGGCTTTACCGTCTTGCGGATCTTGACGCCGTCGCTGATATATTCGGCATAGTAGACCTGGGCCCTCTGTGCATCCATGACGACGCCAATGCTGCCCGCTAAAAACGCGATCTGGCCGGCGAGTGCGTCCAATCCGGATACGCCAGCAAACGGAATTCCCATCGGCTGTGCCAGTCCCATGGCTGTGGCGATGCCTATACGAATTCCGGTGAATGACCCGGGGCCGATCCCAGCAGCTATCAAGTCAACGTTGCCCAGCGTCCACTGTGCACTGTCGAGCAGGAATTCAACCGAGCGCAGCAACCTTGCGGAGTGAGTCTCGAGCGATTTCAGGCGGACTTCTGCAACTAAATCGTTCCCGTCCAGCAATGCCACACTTCCCCGCGGAGTGGAAGTGTCAAGGGCCAGCGTTCTGAAGTTCGGGCGTCCATGCATGTTCATTGACAATCGAAGGGAAGGGATTATATACTGCACACTCCTTAACTACAAGGATTTGAGATATTTCCAGTCGATTCCAACCGCGCCGAAATAGAGCTGCAAACTCCGCGAAGCAGCATCCCCGATTTGGTGTTTTCGCAGGGCCTTTCAGAGAAGCCGCAACGATGGCGCAAAGGCGCAGAGATCCAAGAGCTGGCGCCGCCAAAACCAACATCACAGGGACAGGCATCATTTCCGAGAAGGAGACCCGGTGGGACTTGAGGAAGATCTGACACCCATGATGAAGCAGTACCATGAGGTGAAGCGGCGCTTTCCCGGAAAGCTGGTGTTCTTCCGCCTTGGGGACTTCTACGAGATGTTCTACGAGGATGCCGTGGTCGCCTCGAGGGAGCTGGAGATCACGCTCACCGCTCGAAACAAAGACAAAGTGGGCTCCCCTATCCCCATGTGCGGCGTTCCCTACCATTCCGTAGACGGCTATATAGCCCGTCTGCTCAAGAAAGGTTTCAAGATCGCGATCTGTGAGCAGGTTGAAGATCCGCGAACTGCGAAAAAACTGGTCCACCGCGAGGTCACACGAATCCTTACGCCAGGCACAGTGGTCGAGGAGATGCTGCTCGAGCCCAAGGACCATAACTATCTGGGCAGCCTTCATGTCACACCCGAGGGCGCCGGCATGGCCTTCATGGACTTGTCGACCGCGGACTTTCTGGCAACGGAATTCTTTGGAGAGGATGCCTGGCAGAAAGCCATCGACGAGTTGGTCAGGTTTTCGCCGCGCGAACTGATACTGCCGGACTACGCGGCCGAGGATCTGAACCCGAAGCTTTCCGAGGAATCCGCCGGACGGTGGGTTACGAGCTCCCTTGATGGCTGGGCTTTCAACTTGGACTACGCCCAGCGTCTGCTTATGGAGCACTTCGGGGTTGCCAGTCTGGACGGATTCGGAGGAGCTGGCAAATCGCTCGCCCTTTGTGCCGCCGGAGCGCTGATCCACTACCTGCGTGACACCCAGCTGCTCCAGCCCGCACGTGTCGCCGTACTCCGCTTCTTCGAAGCATCCGATTCCCTGAAGCTCGATTCGGCGACGGTAACCAACCTTGAGCTGGTCCAGGCCCTAGACGGCGGCAGGAAAGGATCGTTGCTGTCATTTCTCGATCGTACCCAGACGGGCATGGGCGGACGGCTCATGAGATCCTGGCTTTTGGCACCGCTGCTTAACTTGTCCGAGCTCAACCACAGACAGGACGCGATCGAATCCATGGCGCGCCATGTCACGGCGCACGGCAGGCTCGTCCGGAAGTTGGGAGAGATTCACGATCTCGAGAGACTGATAAGCCGAGTTCTCGTTGGCGTCGCCAACCCTCGCGAGCTGGTGGCCCTCCGCGATTCACTCCAGCAGATTCCCAGCATCCGGGAGTTGCTCACTGATCTGCCGTCGGAAAGGCTTGCCCGAATCCGCGGGCAGCTGGACGATCTTGCCGACGTGGCCATCAAAATCAGCCGGTCGATAGCGGATGACCCCCCCGCCTCAGCCGCAGATCCAGGTGTGATCAGGGACGGCTATTCAAGCGAATTGGACGAGTTGCGTGCAATCCGGCACAGCGGCAAGGGCTATATTGCATCCCTGGAGGCGAGAGAACGGCAGAGGACCGGCATCCAATCTCTCAAGGTGAAATACAACCAGGTCTTCGGTTACTTCATTGAAGTCACCAAGCCCAACCTGCCTCAAGTTCCGGACGATTACATTCGAAAGCAAACACTGGTCAATTGCGAGCGATTCATCACCGCTGAGCTTCAGGGCTATGAAGAAAAAATCCTCGGTGCCGAGGAGCGGATTGCCAGTCTGGAAAAGGAGCTGTTCGCACAGATCCGTGGTGAGGTCGGCCGCGAGGGTGCACGAGTCCAGAGTACGGCACGCCTGCTGGCAGAACTGGACGTCTACGCATCCCTCACCGATGTGGCGCTCGCGCAGGATTACGTTCGACCGCAGCTGGTGGAGGGAGACGAAATGTACATCCGCCAGGGGCGCCACCCGGTGATCGAACTTCAGAGTCGGCCCTTCATCCCTAACGATCTGCACATGAACACCACAACAGACCAGCTGCTGATCCTTACCGGGCCCAACATGGGTGGCAAGTCAACGTACCTGCGCCAGACTGCCCTTGTCGTAATCCTGGCCCAGATGGGTTCGTTCGTGCCCGCGAAAGAGGCACGCCTGGGACTTGTGGACCGAATTTATACCAGGGTCGGCGCCTCCGACAATCTTGCGCGGGGACGATCGACCTTTATGGTTGAAATGATCGAGACGGCAAATATTCTCAATACCGCTACGCAGCGCAGTCTCATCCTCCTCGATGAGGTCGGGCGCGGCACCGCAACGTTCGACGGTCTGTCCATTGCGTGGGCCGTCGCGGAATATCTTGTTCAGAACCCCATTCACAGGGCGAAGACACTGTTCGCGACGCACTATCACGAACTGACCAAGATGGCCGAGATACATCCGGGAGTGAAAAACTACTGCATGGCCATCCGGGAGGCTGGAAAAGAAATCGTATTCCTGAGGAAGGTAACACCCGGGACCGCCGACAAAAGCTACGGAATCGAAGTCGCACGCCTTGCCGGCTTGCCGCGCGAGGTTCTGCGAAGAGCAAGCGAGATTCTGGAGAAGCTCGAGCGCAAAGAGATCGATCTGACCGGCCGATCCCGCCGTCGACCCGCCGAAGAGGTATTGGACGAAATCCAGAAATCGCTATTCTAGAAATTCGCGGCACACTTGCATCTGCGTTTGGCTCTAAGGGCTGGCGCAAGAATAAATTCACATTTTGGCGCGAGCACCGTCGCGCCTGCGGCGCTCCTGGGGCGGGCAGATGCGAGGCGCCGCGACGCAGGCGATATCGGGGTATATCGTCGAGGAGCGGCAACGAAGCCGATGCCCGCCCGCCGCCGCGCCTTTTCAGGCTGCGGCCCGCAGGCCCACTGCCTTTGTTGCTCGCTCCTCACATACCACCCCGGGTATAGCTCGTCGCTCGCGCCTGGCCAGCGGGCCTGGGGGCCAGCAGCAAAATGTGAAGTTATTCTTGCGCCAGCCCTAAGGAGCTCCTGCCGAGAATGGGATATCCGAATCCGGTGATAACCTATTTATTTTGTAGGGATGCAGGACCTCATCCTGTATATTCTGGACCGCAATCCAAGGCTAGGTGGCAACATGACTGTCGCGCTGAAAAACAAACAGACGGACGGCCGGGAGTCGCCGGCGGAATACAGCAGGCATCACGAAGCCCCATGAAAACTGCGCTCATAACGCTGGCAAAGGCTGGAATCACAGCTCTCCTTTTCATCATTCTGTTTCGCAAAGTGGACTTCTACCACTTCGGAACGATACTGCGCAACGCGCGCCCCGGAGTCCTGCTGGCGGCGTTCCTGGTTTTGTGGGTTGGCCACTACATCTGCATTTATCGATGGCGGATGCTGATGAGACCGCTTATGCCCGTGCTTTCACTTGGGCATCTGTTCGGCATCTACTGCATCGGGTTGTTTTTTAATTTGATCTTCCCCACTGTCGTGGGGGGAGACGTTGTCAAGATGTACTACGCAGGTAAGCCGTCCAGACTCTATGCGCAGAGCTTTGCTGCGACATTCCTTGACCGCGACGCCGGCATGCTTGCCATGATGGTCATCGCGTGTCTGGCCACAGTGATACACCCGGTGGCAGTCCCGGGCATACCGATTAACCTCATCATTTGGGCTTCCTTCTCACTCTTCTTGCTAGCCAATGTAATTATCTTTACGCCTTCCCTTCACAGGCTCCTGACCCGTGTCCTGCACGCCGTCCATCTGCCCAGGATCGCCGCCAAAATCGATGCAATATCCAACGCCTTCCAAGTGATGGGCCGACACGGGTCGTTGCTTGCCGGATCTCTGGCCATCTCCCTGGTCAATCAGCTGCTCGCCATCTCCGTCACCTGGGTGCTGGCCGTGGGCTTGCGATTGCAGATTCCGCTACTCTACTTTCTCATCTTTGTTCCAGTCATCACCCTGATTTCCATGATTCCAATAAGCTTGAATGGAATGGGACTGCGGGAATACGCTTTTATGAGCCTGGTGGGCGCCATCGGGATCGCGCCTGAGTCGTGCATTGCGCTGGGACTACTCTCGTCAGCATTCATTATCCTGTCCTCCCTCCCGGGAGGGGTGGTGTACATCTTTTTCCGGAATCGCAACGACGTTCAGCAAATGGCGGTGCTGGGGACCGACTTTTCATGAGCGAGAAAATCTCAGGCGCTGAGCTTCTGGTCCGAACCTATTGTGAGTCACACGGGAAGGCTCCGTCTATTGACCGGCAGGCGTGGAACTCCGCATCAGAATCAAGCACCGGCCTAGCGGCGGGATTGGAATCCTTCCTTTCGCGACGGGATACGCGCGTTGTTCGCTGAGCACTTCGCATTTCAGCCGCCGGCTCTGGTCAACTTCGTGGGGGCCGGAGGCAAGACGGGCCTGATCTTGAGGCTCATGGATGAATACTGCCAGTCCGGGACGGTCATCTATACAACCACCACCCGCATTCACACCCCGCATCCACACGATGGAATGCTGATTGTATCGTGTCAGAACAGCGCGCTGCTGAGACTCATTCTTACGCGTCTCGGCCAAGCTTGCATGAATCGAATCTGCAAGCTTGTGATCACAGGACCCTCGGCAGGTCCAAGATTCCTTCAAGGCGTTGAACCGGGGATCGGCAGATCCATCGACAGAGACCTCTTCCCTTCCGTGCTGAACGAAGCCGACGGCGCACGCAGCATGTCTCTCAAGATGCCGCGTGAGGGTGAACCAGTCTTGATGGAAGGGGCCAATTATCTCGTCCCGGTCATCGGGATCGATTGCCTGATGAAGAGGCTGGGACAAGAGACCCTATTTCGATGGGAACTTGCTGCCCGGTATTTCGGCGCCAATGAGGGCCAGCCCATCACACCCGGACTTGCTGCCGATATCCTCTTTCATCCCCAGGGCGTCTGTAAGGATTGGAAGCCCGGCATGCGAATCGTTCCATTCATCAACAAGGTGGACAACGAGAGACTTGAACCATTGGCCGGAGAACTTTCCTTGGCTCTCATGAACAATCCGCACTTTCCAGTCGAGCGCGTGGTGTGGGGCAGTCTGACGAACTGCAGAGTCGCTTCCCTCAGCGCGAAAGTCCAATGAACAACCGATGACAGTCCCTGAGCTGAAGAGCAAGGACAACTCCCTCTACAAGCTGATCCGCCTGGTGGCTTCCCAGGCACGCAGAGCCCCTCGCGATCTTGTTCTTGCAGAAGGAATGCGATCGATCGAGGAAGCCTTGGCAGCGGGCCGCAAAGTCGACGCAGTCCTCTGCACGGCGGAGTTCGCTTCCGCCGCCGCTGCATCTGTGCTTCTGACCTCGCTTGATAACGCCGGAACTCGAGTTTATCGAGCATCTCCTCGGCTGCTGAAGTCCGTTTCGGATGTTCAGGCTCCTCAGGGTGTCGTCGGCCTGGTTCAAATGCCTGTTTCCGCTCTCGCAGACTGCCCCCTGGCTCCGTGTCCGCTTCTTCTCTGCACGTGCGGGATCCAGGATCCGGGAAATCTCGGAACATTGATTCGAACCGCAGCGGCTGCTGGAGCTTCATTGGTCTGCACGAGTCCAGGAACCGTCTCTGCGCGCAACCCGAAGACAATCAGAGCTAGTGCAGGTGCCTTCTTCCGCATACCCGTGGTTGAACACGTTGCATTGTCGGCGCTTCTCACCTGGCTTTGCTCCAACTCGATTACCCCTTACCTTACCGACTCGAGAGGGAGAAAAACCTACACAGAGGTTGACTACACGAGAGGAAGTGCCATCCTGCTCGGCAACGAAAGTCGCGGCATCGAGGATCCGATCTCGGCCGAGATGGACAGCATCAGGATCCCGATGGCTCCTGGAGTAGAATCTCTGAATGTAGGGATTGCCGGAGCGCTCGTGCTGTTCGAAGCCTTCCGGCAGCGAAGTGGCGTAAAAGGAAGTTGATGTCTTTCATGAACCACTGTCGCCAAATACTCATTAAACAAAGCATTAATTGCTGTAAGTCTCCCTAGAGAGCCTGACCTACCCAAGTCCTGACCTTGTCGAGATCTTTGAGATTGTTAGCGTTCTTCGCGCCTTGGCGGTGAGCCTCTGAAAGCACACCGCTAAGACGCGAAGAAGGCCAAGGACGCAAAGAGACGAGGCAGACATGTCAATTTGCGTGGTAAACTTCACCCTGGACCTTTACTTCAACTTCGACTCTGACATCATCGCAACCGGCACACTATTACTAAGGATCAAGGCTGGTAGGGATTCCTAACGAAAACCTTATGACAAGATCTCTGTTCCCTGAGCCTTCAAACCTGGCGCCGGCAGCTGAAGTTCCTCTGGCGGAAAGAATGCGGCCGCGCACACTCGATGAGGTTGTCGGCCAGAAGCACCTGATCGGTGAGGGAAGAGTTCTGCGCGAAATGACGCGGCGCGATCAACTCATGTCAATGATCCTGTGGGGGCCACCCGGGACCGGCAAAACCACACTGGCCAGGATCATCGCGAAGGAAACCCGCACCCCTTTTGTCGCCTATAGTGCCGTCCTCTCCGGAATCAAGGAAATCAAATCTGTGATGGCTGAAGCCGAAGCGCACTTTCGCGGTGCCCATGGCCGAACCATTGTGTTTGTGGATGAAATCCATCGCTTTAACAAGGCCCAACAGGACGCGTTTCTGCCTTATGTCGAATCCGGGGTGATCATCCTCATCGGCGCGACCACGGAGAATCCGTCATTCGAAGTAATAGGTGCGCTGCTCTCCAGGGCCAAGGTCTATGTACTGAATCCTCTCACTCCCGAAGACGTTGAGGAGATCCTCAGTCGTGCTCTGCTTGACAAGGAGCGCGGATTGGGATCGGTTTCGGTGGAGGTTCCGGTTGAGGTTCGGCGCAATTTGTCCATCTTTGCCAATGGTGATGCGCGAGTCGCTCTGAATGCACTCGAAATCGCGGTCTCTCTAGCTTCCGGGCGAACCGACGAGCGGCCTGCGAGAATCAGTGCGGTTGATCTCGAAGAGGCTCTGCAGCGCAAGATCCTCCAATACGACAAGGCGGGTGAGGAGCACTATAACCTGATATCAGCCCTTCACAAATCACTGCGCAATAGTGATCCGGACGCTTCCCTGTACTGGTTGGGGCGAATGCTGGAGGCGGGGGAGGATCCGGTTTATATCGCCCGCCGCATGGTTCGCTTTGCCTCCGAGGACATTGGAATGGCCGATGTGAGGGCGCTGAGCGTGGCTCTGGATGCGACGGAGGCAGTTCGCCTCGTCGGATTGCCGGAGTGTAAGCTGGCCCTGGCACAGGCGGCGGTCTATCTTG
>DASQID010000108.1:0-6264 GCA_035631775.1 Acidobacteriota bacterium | reverse complement strand
CTTCGTTGCCGCTCCTCGACGATATACACCGATATCGCCTGCGTCGCGGCGCCTCGCATCTGCCCGCCCCAGGAGCGCCGCAGGCGCGACGGTGCTAGCGCCAAAATGTGAATTTATTCTTGCGCCAGCCCTAAGTGGGCTCTTTCATAAATACGCTGATGTATTTTCTGAACGCAGAAGCCGGCAATGTCCAGCGCGCGTTTGCACGCCGCTAGCGCCGAGAGCACAGCGTCCTAAAGGCGGCGTTTTTCTGCGTCCCACAAAACACGTCACCATATTTGCGGAATCGTATACAAGGCAGAGAATCTATCGTTGCCGTGCCGGTTTGCGTGCGATATACTTTGTGTCCGAAGATTGCATTACCAGGGGGTCAGATGCTCCACAAAGGAAAGATGCTGGTATTTTTTTGCTCCGCGCTGATTGTGGTATACGGAGTATCGGCGGCGTTTTACGGCAAAGTCGTCGCAAAGGACGAGGCCTACAAAGAGTTGTCGGTGTTCATGGACGCATTAAAGCGGATCAACGACGACTATGTTGAAAGCCCGGATATGAGCAAGGTGCAGGAAGGGGCCATGCGCGGACTGTTGGATGCCCTGGACCCATATAGCTCATTCCTTACCAAGGAGCAGTTTCAGGCTCTTGAGAAGCGAAGAGTCTCTGGTACCGCGGGAACCGGAATGATCGTGTCCAAGAGAGCTGACGTGATTTATGTGGTATCCACGGAACGTGACGGAGCGGCGGCCGAAGCCGGAGTCCGGCCCGGGGACTACCTGGTAGCAGTTGACGGCGACGGGGTTGAAGAAAAAAGCATTCTCGAAGTGGAAAGCCTGCTGCGCGGTGAGCCCGGCACCAAAGTAAAACTGACAGCCTTCCGGGGTTCCGGAACCAAGCCGTTGGAAATCGAAGTTACGCGGAAGGTGGACGTGTCCGTTCCGGTGACATCAAAAATGCTGGAAGGGAATGTGGGATTGCTGGACGTTCCCTCTTTGAGCGATGCAGCCTTGGATCAGGCCCGCACAAAACTCAAATCCGTTATTTCTTCCGGCGCCGAGAAGATCATATTGGATCTTCGCGACTGCGCCGACGGGAAGACTCAGGATGGCGCTGATCTGGCAAACTTCTTCCTGAAGAGCGGAGTCATTTATTACAGCCAGAATAGACAGGGCGAAAGGGTGCAGGAAATTCAGGCAAGTCCGGACAAGTTCATCACGCAGCTTCCAATGGTCGTTCTCATCAACGGATCAACTGCCGGGCCTGCCGAGATTGCTGCCGGCGCCCTCAAAGATCAGGGGAGAGCTGTCGTAGTCGGAGAGAAATCGTTCGGTGTCGGCTCGTCGCAGAGACAGATACCCCTCAAGAGTGGCGCCGTCCTCATTCTCTCCACGGCGAAATACTATACGCCCGCGGGGAAGATGATACAGGACGAATCTGTTCGCAACACCGGGATCAAGCCGGATATTCTGGCACCCGACGAGGAGCGCCGCCAGGATTTGATGGTGGAGGCCTACTACGATGATCAGGACGACGCCGGCAAATACAGGCAACTGCAGGACAAAATTGACAAGATACAGTTGGACAAGGCATTAGAGGTTGTCTCAAAATCGGCGGCGCAGCCCAAAAAGGCTGCTTAGTTTTGAATGGAGTTGACACCCTTTCAGCCTTTCTGGTAGTTTAAGTGCTTATTTTTTAGGCGCGTAGCTCAGGGGGAGAGCACTTCCTTGACGCGGAAGGGGTCAGCGGTTCAAATCCGCTCGCGCCTACCAGTTCAGCCACTTTTTGATTCAGCGCACTTTCAGGTACGAATTCGATGGCAGCCGCCCTTCTAGACCAGTTCACTAATCCCACCCGATTTACTTCCTGATGACTAGGATGAACACTCTCCTCGACCTCTTGAGTCGGTCACCGAGGTGGAGGTGGGTCTATTAATTATGGAACTCAGAGTCAGATACGCGGATGGAAAAGAAGGCACCATAGCCGATCCCGGCGATGCACTAGAAATCTATCGCCACAGCACCTCCCACCTCATGGCGGCTGCGGTAAACGACCTGTTTCCTGGGACACACCTTGGAATCGGGCCCGCAATCAGCGAAGGGTTTTATTATGATTTCGAACGGCCGGCTAGCTTCGTGGAAGAAGATCTGAAGAAGATCGAGGACAAAATGAGGGAACTCGTAGCGAAGAACCTCAAATACGAACCCTCAATCGTCTCCAAGGAAGAAGCTATCAAATATTTCTCCAGCCGTGGTGAGCACCTGAAAGTTGAACTGATCGAAGACAAGGTGGGCCAGACGCTGTCCTGCTACCGGCTTGGTGGACTGGTCGATTTCTGCACCGGCCCGCACGTTCTCTCAACCGGTCAAATCGATCCGGATTCATTTCACATCCTCAGCCTTGCCGGCTCGTATTGGAAGGGCGACGAACACAGAGAGAGGCTACAGAGAATTTATGGCACGGCCTTTCTCACCCCGACGGAACTGAAGGCTTACCTCCAACAGTTGGAAGAAGCCAAGAAGCGAGATCACCGCAAGCTGGGGCGCGAACTCGATTTGTTCAGTATCTCCGATGAAGCGGGACCGGGTCTCATTTTTTGGCATCCCAAGGGCACGCGCGTCCGGTTGGTCATTGAAGACTTCATGAGGAAGGAACTGTACCGCCGCGGTTACGAGTTCGTCACGACCCCGCATGTCGCCCGCCACACTCTCTGGCAGACGTCGGGCCACTACGAATATTACCGCGAGAACATGTATGTGTTCAGCATAGACGACGAAGAGTTTGTGATTAAGCCCATGAATTGCCCGGGGCACATCCAGATCTACAGCTCTAAAATGCGGAGCTATCGGGAGCTGCCGCTGCGCTATGCGGAGTTCGGCACTGTCTATCGGTATGAGAAGAGCGGCGTATTGCACGGCATGCTCCGGGTTCGCGGATTTACGCAAGATGATGCTCATCTCTTTTGCACTCCCGATCAGGTATATGGAGAAATCTCAAATCTCCTCGGTCTGGTTTTGTTTGTAATGAAGAGTTTCGGGTTCGAGGTGTACAAAGTAGAACTTTCAGTCCGCGACGAGACCAAAAAAGAGAACTATGCAGGGAGCGAGGAAGACTGGCGCATGGCGGAAGATGCTCTGATGCAAGCCATGCGCTCGAAGAACATCGAGTGGACGAGAATGGAAGGAGAAGCCGTGTTTTACGGGCCGAAGATCGATGTAAAGCTCATAGATGCCATCGGGCGGCCCTGGCAGCTCTCCACGGTGCAGTTCGACTTCACACTCCCGAAGCGCTTCAACCTATCCTATATTGGATCCGATGGTCAGCCTCACCAGCCGGTGATGTTGCACCGGGCGCTGCTGGGATCGGTGGAGCGTTTCTTGGGGGTGCTGATCGAGCATTTCGCCGGCGCTTTTCCGGTTTGGCTTGCGCCAGTGCAAGTCGTACTGATTCCAATAGCCGAGCGGCACCATGAATATGCCCACCAGGTCGAGAAATCACTGTTGGAAGCAGGACTGCGTGTAGAACTTGATGACAGAAACGAGAAGATGGGGTACAAGATCCGTGAAGCTCAGAATCAGAAAATACCCTATATGCTGGTCATAGGAGACAAAGAGGTGCAGAGCGGGCAGGTTTCGGTGCGAAATCGCTTCCAGGGTGATGTGGGAGCCCAGGCCCTGGGAGATTTCTTGCAGGGTATAAAGGGAGTCATTGAAGCCCGGGCGGTCCGGCCCTGAGGGCTGGAGCAGTGGCTTCCTCCCGCTAGATAAGGAGGTCGACAATCACCACCAAGCAGATTCGGGTTCGCGTCAACGAGTTAATTCGGGCTAAGGAGATCAGAGTAGTCGATGAAGAGGCAGGCCAACTGGGAGTCATGACGCCTGATCAGGCACTGGAAATTGCTCGATCGAAGGATCTGGATCTCGTGGAGGTGGCTCCGACAGCAAATCCGCCAGTTTGCCGGATCATGAATTACGGCAAATTCCAGTATCAAAAGAGCAAGCGAGCCCATGAAGCGAAGAAGCACCAAAAGCAGGTAGTTCTCAAAGAGGTTAAATTCCGGCCGAAGACAGAGGAGCATGACTTCCAGTTTAAAAAGAATCACATCGTTCGCTTTCTCACTGAGGGCAACAAAGCGAAAGCTACTGTGGTTTTCCGCGGCAGGGAAATGACCCACCAGGAAATCGGGCGGCGATTGATGGACAGACTCGTCGAGGATTTGAAGGAACTCGCTGATATAGAACGGTCGCCCAAAATGGAGGGCTATGCCCTGGTCGCGATTTTCATGCCGAAGAAGAAATAGGGAGAGTGATTTGTGAGTAAGCAGAAGACATCGAAAAGTGCAGCAAAGCGCTTCAAAGTGTCAGGCACGGGAAAAATCCTGCGCCGGCACAGCCATGCGCGCCACATCCTGACCAAAAAGCCGCGGAAGAGAGTTCGCAAGCTGGTGGATTCCGCGGTTGTAAGCAAGGCAGACAGGCGCAAGGTAAAAAGAATGCTGAAAATCTGACCGCCGCCGGATCCGCCGGAGTTGGCGTCTGCAGAAACCATCTAGGAGCGATTTCAATGCCGAGAGTCAGGAGAGGAAGCAAGCGAGTTCAGCGGCGAAAGAAGATACTTGGGCTGGCCAAAGGTTATCGGCTCACAAAGAGCAAGCTTCACCGTTCAGCAAAGGAGTCGGTGGAGCGCGCTCTCCGCTTCGCCTACCGCGATCGCCGGACCAAAAAGAGGGATTTCCGCAGCCTCTGGATTATCCGCGTCGGAGCGGCGGCTCGCCGCCACGACGTGTCCTACAGTAAATTCATGAGCGGGCTCAAAAAAGCAAGTATTGCCCTGGATAGAAGAATACTGGCTGAGATAGCAATTCAGGATCCCGAGACCTTTGCGCAGCTCGCAGAGACTGCAAAAGCGGCACTGGCGACTGCCTGAACTGAGCGACCTCAAAATTCAATCGACAGAGACGCCCGGTGTCCAGCTGAACCGGGCGTTTTTATTGACAAGTGACGGATTACCAATGACGAATGCGCCCGCCGGATACCGGACTAATCGCCATTTGTAATTCGTCATTCGATAAGGTGAGGTTGAGTTGATAAATCAGGTTGCAGAAGACTTACGACGGCAGTTTGAATCTGATCTTGCGCAGGCATGCGGCATGGATCAATGGAAAAACGTGCGGGACAAGTGGCTCGCCCGTGAAACGGGGATTATCACCAGCGAGATGAAGCGCCTGCGCGACTTGCCCAGAGAAGAGCGTCCGGGATTTGGCCAGGCCATGAATGAGCTGCGTCGATTCGTGGAGGCACAGCTTGAGAGCCAGCTCGCTGCGGTGAAGAAGAACACCGCTATGTCACGTTCGATCCGCACGGATGTAACCCGCCCCGGCCACAGGTTTGTCCGCGGGAATGAGCATCCCATCAAGCAGCTGCAGGGGGAGATTGAAAAGGTCTTTGTAAGCATGGGATTTCAGGTGTTCGATCTTCCTGAGATAGAGCGGGACTACTACAACTTTGAAGCTCTCAACATCCCCCGGAACCATCCCGCGCGGGACTCTCAGGATACCTTCTACTTCGACGACCTGATGCTCCTGCGCGGACATTGCTCGACAGTCCAGGTTCATGCAATGGAACAGATGCGGCCGCCCATTCGTGCAATCAGCACTGGAAAGGTGTATCGCCGGGATCCGTTCGATGCTACTCACTCGCCGATGTTTTACCAAGTCGATGTCCTGGTCGTCGACAAGGGCGTAACCATGGGCGATTTGAAGGGAACCCTCGAGACCTTTTTGAAGAAGATATTTCATCCCGACATCCAGATGAGGTTGCGGCCGGGCTTCTTTCCGTTCGTGGAACCGGGTGCTGAAGTGGACATCAGCTGCATTTTCTGTTTCGGCAAAGGCTGTCCGAAGTGCAAGCAAAGCGGTTGGATCGAAATCCTGGGAGCGGGCATGGTGCATCCCAAGGTGCTGCGGATGTCCGGCGTGGATGATTCCCAATATACCGGGTTCGCCTGGGGCATGGGAATCGATCGCGTAGCCATTTTGAAGTACGGCGTCGAGGACATCCGTTTGTTTTTCGAAAACGATCTGCGCTTCTTGAGCCAATTCTAGCCAGGTAAATTCCGGTCATGAAAATCAGCGTCGAATGGTTGCAGGAATATGTGGAGGTCCCCGAGGCCGTGCAGAGGTTAAAGCAGGACCTCACCATGACGGGACTTCTTGTGGAGTCTGTCGCTGACAGCAACGGTACGGCGGTCCTCGAAATCGAGGTCACCTCCAAC
>DASQID010000107.1:0-16802 GCA_035631775.1 Acidobacteriota bacterium | reverse complement strand
CGCCAAAATCCAACTCGCTGTATGCCGCGTATTCAGAGGTGGCCGGCGACGTCCATAACACCTTCAACGAGCCACCCCCGCTTCACATCCGCAACGCCCCGACAAACCTCATGAAAGAATTGGGCTATGGGAAGAATTATCAGTATGCGCACGACCTGAAGGAAAAAGTGGCTGATATGGAATGCCTCCCGGATGTGCTGCACGGCCGCAACTACTATCATCCCTCAGATCAGGGCATGGAACGCAAAGTTCAGGAAGTCCTGCAGGACATCAAGGCAAGAAAAGCCCGCATGAGCCACGATGCCAATGGAAATCCGAAGTCATGAGGCGATGTGAGGTCTGGTCTTGAAGACTTCATTCTGCAACATGATCAGTAAGTTCACCCGCCGTGGCGAAGATACAGCGTCAGAACGACCAAAGCGAGCAGAAATCGATATATGACAAACGGCACAAAACTGTTGTTTTGGATGTAGCGTAGGAAATACCGAATGCAGAGAAACCCAACCACTGCGGCACTGATAATGCCCGCCGCAAGAACTCCCCATTTGATCTCGACCACACCGGCCCCTGCCGTTATGAGAGATGGATGCCGCAGGGCCTTGATGAAATGCCAGCATTCTAATACGCCCGCGCCCACGATTATGGGCGTTGAGAGGAGAAAGGAAAAACGCGCTGCAGCCGAACGTTCCGCATTGCGCAGCAGCGCGGTGCTTATAGTAATGCCGCTGCGCGACACTCCCGGGATCAGAGCGACCGCCTGGCTCAGTCCGATCCAGATTGAATCTCCCCAGCTAAACAAATCCAGCGAGCGTTCCATCCGGCTCATCCGCTCGGCGGCGTAGAGCAATATCCCGAAGGCCACCAGGGTGAAAACTGTTACCAGGGGGGATCGGAGGGAATCCTCTACCGTCTTCTCGAGGGTCAGGCCGACTGCCATCGCCGGAAGAGTCCCAATAACGAGAAACCACGCCAACCTGCGTTTCGGGTTACCCAGCGGGTTGCCCTCGGCAATCCCGCGCAGGACCTCCCCAGCAAGCTCTATCCAGTCCGACCAGAAAAAGGCGAGGATCGCCAAAGCGGTTCCGACGTGCAGGGAGACGTCGAACATCAAACCTTCCGGCTTCCAGCCTGCAATCCATGGCACAAGAATTAGATGTGCCGAGCTGCTGACCGGCAGGAACTCGGTCAGTCCCTGGATTATCCCCAGGATGACGGCGGCAAGTATTTCCATTTGCACTCCTCTCGACTGGGGACGCTCTCACTGTGACGGGCTTGATTGCCCCCTATCGTCTTCGTGGTCGCTTTTCGAGAAGCCTCTGCGAAAATGCTAAGGCGCAAAAGACTGCCACTTTTTCGCGAGTTCCTCAATAGGATCCACGGTTCATTATGGTGCCCGCGCGTCGAATCCAGAGAAACCAGGGATAGGCAAACATGATGTGGGCGCAAGCATAGCACCACAGCATTTGTGGTGTCAGGTCTTGATTACATTTTGCATCTCTGTCATTCCACGACGGGGCGCGAGAATTGACGATTAACGATTTACGATTGAAAGACCTGTCGGACGTCCAATCGTCAATCGTTAATCGTCAATCATAAATCCTTTTGCGGGGCTATTGGCTGGCGCCCCTTCGGGGCGCTTTCTGCGCGACTAAGGAATCTCTCGACGAAATCCAGCTAGGTTCCGGCGTTGAAAATGCCAGGCGCCTGCGCTATGGTAAGTCGTCCGCAAGAATTGATTCTCTTAGACCCAGGAGAAAACCATTCCTCGCGAAAGTATCCTCATTCTGGATTTTGGTGGCCAGTATACCCAGTTGATCGCCCGTCGAGTACGCGAACTCTCGGTCTACTGCGAGATCGTTCCTTATTCATCCGCACTTGCGAGGATAAAAACCTCGCGCCCCAAGGGAGTGATTCTCTCCGGCGGGCCGGATTCAGTGTGCCGTGACGGGAGTCCGGGTTTGCCGGCGGAGTATTTCCGGCTTGGAATTCCCACATTGGGGATATGTTACGGCCTCCAGCTGATCGCCCGCACGTTGGGCGGAAAAGTAGTCCCTGGGAATCAGCGCGAATTCGGCAAGGCGAAGGTCGAGTTGGCTGACACCGACACACTCTTCCCCGGTCTGGCAAGTCCTTTCCAGGTCTGGATGAGTCATGGCGACAGGGTGGAAATCCTCCCGCCCGGCTTCCGTGTGCTTGCGCGGTCGGCCGGTATCATATCCGCTGCCGCCGATGAAGAAAGGAAGATTTGGGGACTGCAGTTCCATCCGGAAGTGGTCCACACTCACCACGGAAGCGACATCCTGAAGAACTTCCTGATTCATGGCTGCGGCTGTACACAAGACTGGACAATGGCCGCCTTCGTCGATACGTCCATCAACGCAATTCGCGAACAGGTGGGCTCAAACAAAGTTCTTTGTGCACTGAGCGGAGGCGTGGACTCTTCGGTTGCCGCTCTTCTGGTTCACAAGGCGGTCGGTGATCGTCTCACCTGTGTGTTTGTGGACAATGGATTGCTGCGGAAGAACGAATTCACGTCGGTAATGGAGAACTTCCATGGGCGGCTTCACATGGAAATTGTGGGTGTGGATGCGAGTAACCGCTTCCTGGCGCGTCTCGAGGGAGTCGAGGATCCGGAGGAGAAAAGAAAGATCATCGGCGAGGAATTCATCAGGGTGTTCGAGGAAGAGGCAAGAAAACTGGGTAATTTGCGCTTTCTTGTCCAGGGCACGCTTTATCCCGATGTAATCGAATCCACCTCGGTAAAGGGTCCCTCCGCGCTGATCAAGTCACACCACAACGTAGGTGGCCTACCTGCGGATATGAAACTCGAGCTGGTTGAGCCCTTACGGGAGTTGTTCAAAGACGAGGTTCGAAAGGTCGGGGAAGAACTCGGAATGGATCCACGCTTTGTTTACCGTCATCCCTTCCCCGGACCCGGTTTGGCAGTACGCATTCTGGGAGGTGTCACTGGCGAGCGCCTTGCGCTGCTGCGCGAGGCTGACGCCATCGTGCAGGAGGAGATCGAACGGGAAGGGTTGCTGCGGCAAGTGTGGCAGGCTTTCGCTGTGCTGCTTCCCATCCGCAGCGTGGGAGTGATGGGAGACGACCGAACCTATGAGAACGTAGCTGCCTTGCGAGTAGTCACAAGCCAGGACGGCATGACCGCGGATTGGGCAAAACTGCCTTATGATCTTCTCGAGAAGATCTCCAACAGGATCGTCAACGAAGCACGTGGCATCAATCGTGTCGTTTATGACGTGACCTCAAAACCCCCCGGAACCATTGAATGGGAGTAGGACGTGCCGGAGTTGAATCCGTTCATCCATCTTCATAATCATTCCGACTACAGTCTCCTGGACGGTGCATCCAAAGTGGAACAGCTCGTGGACACCGCACTGGCCCTGGGTATGCCCGCACTGGCGCTGACGGACCACGGCAATCTTTTCGGCGCGGTCCAGTTCTACACGACCGCCCGGAAGAAGGGGCTGAAGCCCATCATCGGCTGCGAAATCTATGTCGCGAAGGAAAGCCGACTCAAAAAGGCCGGCGGCAGCGATCAGTCGAATCATCTTGTGCTTCTTGCCGAGGACGCGACCGGATACCAGAACCTGAGTAAACTGGTGTCCTACGGCTACATCGAGGGATTCTATTACAAGCCTCGCATCGACAAGGAGCTTCTCTCACAGTACAGCAAGGGACTCATCGGACTTTCGGGATGCCTCAAAGGCTCTGTGCCCCAGCTGCTTCAGATGGATCAGTTCGATGCTGCAGTCGAGGAGGCAGCGACTTTGCGCGACATACTCGGCGCAGGGAGTTTCTATCTGGAGCTACAGGACCACGGACTTGCGGGACAGCATCGGGTCAACCCCAGCCTCCTGCACATCTCCAAAAAGACCGGCATTCCCTTCGTCTGCACGAATGACTCACATTATCTATCCAAAGACGACAGCACCGCGCATGACGTGCTTCTGTGCATCGGCACCGGTAAAACGGTTCAGGAAACCGACCGCCTGCGCTATGCGTCGGACCAGTACTATTTCAAATCCGCGGAAGAGATGGGGAGTCTGTGGGGACATCTTCCCGAGGCGATCCTGAACACCGCACGCATCGCCGAGCGCTGCAATCTCACCTTGGCGACTTCCCAGCCGCTTCCGCCCTTCGAGGTGCCTTCTGATCACACGTCCGACACCTATTTTGAACGAGTTGTGCGCGAGGGATTTGCCGAGCGGCGCAAGTCTCTCGAGGAGCTGTCGGCGCAGGGCCACCTCAAGTACCCGCTCGCTGCGTACGAGCAGAGGCTCTCCTTTGAAATCGCGATGATCAAGCAGATGAAGTTTTCGAGTTACTTTCTCATCGTTTGGGACCTGATCAAGTATGCACGCGACCACTCCATCCCGGTCGGGCCAGGGCGTGGGTCCGTGGTCGGCAGCCTTGTAGCCTACAGCCTCCGGATTACCGAGATCGACCCGCTGCAATACGAGCTCTTTTTCGAGCGATTCCTCAATCCGGAGCGCATCGCGCCGCCGGATATCGACATGGATTTCTGCATGAACCGCAGGGCGGAGGTCATCGATTACGTGGCGCGCAAATACGGGCGTGAAAGTGTCTGCCAGATCATCACGTTCGGCACAATGGCGGCCAAAGGCGTAATCCGGGACGTGGGCCGGAGCCTGGACATTCCGTATGCGGACGTGGACCGCATCGCAAAGCTCATCCCCAACGAATTGAACGCCACCATCGACAAGGCTCTGGAGAAGGAACCGCGCCTGCTGGATGAGATGAAGAACCCGCAGATCGACAACCTCATCCAGATCGCCAAACGGCTCGAGGGACTCTCCCGCCATGCCTCCACGCACGCGGCCGGCGTCGTGATTGCTCCCAAGCCGCTGGTGGAGCTGATCCCGCTCTACAAGTCGAACAAGGAGGAAATCACTACCCAATTCAGCATGAAGGACCTGGAAGCCATCGGCCTGCTCAAGATGGATTTTTTGGCACTTGCCACCCTCACGGTCCTCGACAACTCCGCAAAGAGGGTGCGCGAGGAAACAGGGATCAACCTTGACCTTTCGACCATTCCGCTCAACGATCCCAAGGTGTACGAGCTCTTTGCCGAGGCGCGCACGAACGGCATCTTTCAGTTTGAAAGCGGCGGCATGAAGGCCGAGTTGCGGCGGCTTAAGCCGGAGCGATTCGAGGATCTGATTGCGCTCAATGCCCTGTACCGCCCGGGTCCGATGGATATGATTCCCGACTTTATCAGGCGAAAACACGGCTTGGTCGAAGTCCGGTACCTCCACCCCGTCCTCGAGGAGATCCTGAAGGAGACTTATGGGGTCATTGTCTACCAGGAACAGGTAATGCAGATAGCCAGCAAGATGGCGGGATTCTCCCTTGGAGAGGCGGATATACTACGCAAAGCCATGGGCAAGAAGCAGCTTGCCATCATGACCGCCATGCGCGACAAGTTTATGGAGGGAGCCAGGAGAAACAGGATTCCCGAAAAAACCGCCGAGCAGGTATTTGCCCTCATGGAGCAATTCGCGCAGTATGGCTTCAACAAGTCGCACAGTACCGCTTACGCCCTGCTTGCCTATCAGACGGCGTACCTGAAGGTACACTTTCCCGTGCAGTTCATGGCCTCCCTGCTCTCGAGCGAAATCGGCGATACGGAAAAGATCGTGATGTACATCGCCGAGTGCAAAGACATGGGAATCCCCGTCCTCCCTCCCGACATAAACGAAAGTGAGCTGAATTTTCACTCTGTCGGCGGTAACGTTCGCTTCGGCATGCTTGCCATCCGGAATGTGGGCGAAGGGGCCATTCGGTCGATACTCCAGTATCGAAAACAACACGGACGCTTTCAGAGCCTCTTCCAGTTTTGTGAGGAAGTGGACTCGCGGGCCGTCAACAAGCGCGTCATGGAGAGCCTCATCAGGAGCGGGGCGCTCGATTCTCTCGGGTGGCGCAGATCGCAGCTGATGACCATGGCGGATGCTGCAATTGATCACGGACAAAAAGTCCAGCGTGATCGCGAGAGCGGCCAGAGGGGTCTGTTCAGCGATATCCTCGGGGGACAGGCCGCCGTTCCAACGGTTCAGCCCCCGGCGGTTGAGGAGTGGTCATCGGAGCAGCGCCTTGCATTCGAGAAGGAAACGCTCGGCTACTATGTCTCTGGACACCCGCTAGACCGCTTCGCCGGGGAGCTTTCGCGCTTCGTCAAGAGGAACCTTGCGGACTTCATAGGAGAAGGCAAGTCTGTTGAGTGCAGAGTCGCCGGAATCGTCACGGACTTCCGCACGCGGCGCACCCGCAAAGGAGATCTGATGGCCATTTTTACGCTCGAAGACCTGACTGGAGCCGTGGAGACGGTCGTCTTCCCGAGCGCATACGCCAAATTCGAGCCCTATCTGGTGACGGATGCTCCTGTTCTCATAACAGGCCGCTTCGAGGTCGAGGACGAAAACAGCTACAAAATTATTGCCGCCGACATTCAACCCCTCACCGGCTTTGCCGAACGAAATGCAAGGACTCTCTGCATTAGGGCGGCTGTCCCTGACCTGTCACCGACGTCTGCCACGGAGCTGCAGCGACTGCTGGATGGAAATCCCGGGGACACCGGTGTCGACTTGGAGCTGTACCATCCGCGTGATTTCCGTGTTACGATCCAGTCTTCCGATTTCGTCAGAGTGAAGTCGAGCCCCGAACTGATCCGACAGATCGAGCGGATCTGCGGCCCCGGTTCGGTATCTGTCCTGAATTGATTGCAGATCGGGAAATCGAGCATGCCACAGCAGGAGTCCACACAGGCTGAGATTGAGAAGTTGCGCGCCGAGGTGGAACGCCTTCGGAAAGAGGCTCAAAAGGCAGGCACCGCCTGGCAGAAAACTCTACTCGCGCGTCACGATTTGCGCCCGTACACCCTGGATTATGTCGAGCGGCTCTTCAAAGGCTTCTCCGAGATTCACGGGGACAGGCGCTTCGCGGATGATCCGGCTATGGTGACCGGAATGGCAATCTATCACGGCCATCCCGTCATGGTCGTCGGACAGCAGAAGGGGCGCGACATCAAGCAGCGCCAGTTCCGCAACTTCGGTTGTGCACAGCCGGAGGGCTACCGCAAAGCAATCCGCGCGATGAAGCTTGCCGAAAAGTTCTGCCGTCCCATCGTCTGCTTCGTCGATACGCAGGGTGCATACCCGAGCGTCAGCGCCGAGGAGCGGGGACAGGCCGAGGCGATCGCTTACAACCTGCGCGAAATGGCCCGCCTCGAAGTGCCCGTCCTCGTATGCGTCATCGGCGAAGGCGGAAGCGGAGGCGCCCTCGGCATTGCCGTCGGTAACTACATCCTGATGCAGGAGAATGCAATCTACAGCGTAATCTCTCCCGAAGGGTGCTCGGCAATCCTCTGGAAGGATCAGGATCACGTGGAAGCGGCTGCCGAGGCCCTCAAACTTACGGCGGGGGACCTGCTGTCCTTCGGTATGATCGACGAGATAGTGCCGGAACCCCCCGGCGGGGCTCAGACCGATCACGATGCGGCTGCAAAACTGCTGGATGCATCCCTGCAAAAGGCTCTCGAGTCCATGCTGCGTATGAGCGGCGCCGAAATACGCGAGCAACGCTACCAGAAATTCCGTCGGATGGGTGCCATCTCCACACTCTAGAAAAGCAGGCAGCAGGCAGATGGCAGCAGGCAGTAAAACTCACGGTCAGCAACGCGAGACACGCGGACATCCGATTCCGGTTGCTGCCAGCTGCGATCTGCCTGCTGCCTGCTTTTTAGATGCGGCCGAAGTTGCGCTCGATTTCGTAGAGGCTGAAGCGCAGGATGATCGGTCTGCCATGAGGACAGTTTGTCGGGATGCGAGTCTGGGAGAGCTCGTCCAGCAGCCACTGCATTTTTTCCGGCGTCAAAGGCATATGAACCTTGATCGCGGCCCGGCAGGCGGTGCTGACTGCAATTCTATCCCTGATCCTCGCCACGTCACAGGTTCTCTCCTCGGATTCCAATCCTTCCAATATTTCCGTCAACAGCTTCCGGCAGTCGGAGTCTTTCGCGATGGCCGGAACGGAACGAATCAGGACCGCATTCCCTCCAAAACGTTCCACGTCGAAGCCGTTCCGGTTGAGCTCGGGGAGCACCCGTTCGAGAATGGCGACCTGGTGTGGTGGGAGTTCGAGGGTGATGGGAACCAGTAATCCCTGAACTTCCATCGAGTTACCTTGTCTGGCGGCCGCAAGCCTCTCGTAGAGTATGCGCTCGTGGGCCACGTGCTGATCGATAATCAAGAGTCCGGAGTTATCGCACGCAATGATGTAACTATCTTGGATCTGCCCAAGAATGCGCACGCCTGCCGGGTTAAAGGGCCGTGCGTCGCTTGTTGGAGCTCCCAGGAGCAGGTCCGCCCTCAGCTTCATCGTGCTGTGAGCTTCGGCGGGAGGCGTCGGCGCCTGCAATTCCCTGAAGGGATAGTTGAATGCCCTTTGGATGGCATCGGGAAGAGGCGAGGGTGCCGTGGCCATGTTGAACGGGTCTGGACTCGTTGGAGGCCAGCCTGCTCCGTCACGAGGAGGCGGACCTCCCCAAGCGGGCGCCCAGGCATCGCTTCGATGCTCATAGGATGGAATGGATTTCGCTTGAATCAACGCGCGCGCGATTGCGTCGCGAACCAGGTCGTGCACCACATTCTGCTGTCGAAAGCGGATCTCCGTTTTGGCAGGATGCGCATTCACGTCCACCTGGTCATAAGGCAGCTCCACAAAAAGCATGGCCACGGGGTAAGCCGAAGCAGGCATGCAGTTCCGATAGGCCTGACGAACGGCGCTGGTGATCACCTTGTCCCGAACCATCCTGCGGTTTACATAAAAAAACTGGGAATACGGATTGGTTCGCTGCTCGTGGGGCTGGGAGCTGAAGCCCTGCACCGAGACATCTGCCGCGGCTCCGCTGACCTCTACCAAATTTTCCAGGAATCCGTCGCCGAAGAGCTGAAAGATCCGCTCCCGAATACTGGGTACCGGGGCCACCGACAAGAGGGAGCGTCCGTCGCTTTCGAGGCCGAAGCGGATCTCGGGATGGGCCAGGGCATACTGCGTCGTAAGTCGCGTGATGTGCCCGAGTTCGGTTTCGTGCGAGCGCAGGAACTTGCGTCTCGCCGGGACATTGAAGAACAAGTCGCGCACGGTCACCTCTGTTCCCTTGTCCCATGAGATGGGCTTGACCGAACGAATGGTGCCGCCCTGGATTTCGATCTCAGCGCCCGGCACGGAATCCGGAGCAGAGGCCAGGCGAGTTTTCAGATTCAAGCGAGAGATCGAAGCGATGGATGGCAGTGCCTCGCCACGAAATCCGAGGGTGGCAATGGCGCCCAAATCCTCCACGGTCTGAAGCTTGCTCGTAGCGTGATGTTCGAAGGCCAGGATGGCATCATCCTGGCTCATGCCTTCCCCGTCATCGCGGACGAGGATGAGCCTCTTCCCGCCGGATTCGACCGAGATGCTGATCGAACGCGCCCCCGCGTCGAGCGAGTTCTCCATCAGTTCCTTCACTACGGACGCGGGGCGCTCGACAATCTCGCCAGCCGCGATCTTGTTCGCGAGGATTTCGGGGAGTACGCGGATCTTGTTCATCTTTCCAACAAACGACTGATGACGAACTACGAACGACGGATGAATGAACAGACTGTGGATCCCTAATTCATCATTCGTACTTCGTCATTTCATTGACGGTTCTCATGCGATTGCAGGTACGCGACCAGCTCTGGCAGCGTGATTTCCCACTGCGTAGAATCCGCCATCCGCCGGATCTGATACTTTTCCCGGGCGAGTTCTGAGTCTCCAATTATCACCACATGCCGGGCTCTCAGTTTGTTCGCCAGACGCAGCTGGCTTTTGAGGCTTCCACCAGTGAACTCGACGTATGCGCTGTTCCCTTGCTTTCGCAGCGCAGCGGCAATGGACAGTGCTTTCCGGAAAGCAGGCTCTCCAAGAAATGCAATGAAGACCGCAGGCTTCCAGGCAATGCCGTCGCTGAGTTTTTCAGGCAGGATCATCACCAGCCTGTCCAGACCCATGGCAAATCCGAAACCGGGAACCGGCGGGCCCCCCAGGATCTCCGAGAGGCCATCGTATCGACCTCCCCCGACGAGTGCATTCTGGGCGCCCAAATCCCCGCTTGCGATCTCAAAGGCTGTCCTCACATAGTAATCCAGGCCCCGCACGAGTCTCGGGACAATTTCGTATGGGATCCCGGCCTCTTCCAGATGCGAGCGGAATGCTTTGAAGTGTTCGTTACAAGGCGAGCACAGATGATCCGTAATCCTGGGGAGTTTCTGGATGTAAGGCTGACAGCTTTCCACCTTGCAGTCCAAAACCCGGAGAGGGTTAGTCTCGGTGCGCCGCCGGCAGTCCTCGCAGAGATTCGTCTGGTGTCGACCCAATTCGTTGCGCAATATCTCAACATAGCCCGGCCGGCAGTTCGCGTCGCCCACCGAGTTGATCAGAAGCCGGCCACGGACACTCACCGCCTCCAGCAATTGCAGAACCATTTCGATGACCTCAGCCTCGATTGCGGGATTATCGGAACCCAGGACCTCGGCACCAATCTGATAGAACTGCCTCCACCTCCCCTTCTGCTTCTTTTCGTGCCTGAACATGGCCCCGACATAGTACAGCTTGGCAATGCCTGCAGCTCGGTACATCGAGTGTTGAGCATATGCCCTAACCACTGACGCAGTAGCCTCCGGGCGCAAGGTGATTGACTTTCCACTCTGATCCTCGAAGGTGTACATTTCTTTGCCGACTATGTCCGTATCGCCCCCGATTCCGCGGGCAAACAACTCGGTCGCCTCCAGAATCGGAGTCCTGATTTCCTGGAATCCGTAGCAGGCAAAGATTCTTCTTGCATTGTCTTCGACAAGCTGCCAGCTCGCGATTTCCTCAGGCAGGAGATCCCGGGTTCCAGGGAGATTATTCAGGAGAGTCTCGTCCATTCCGCCCTCTGTTGAAGTCTCGTACTACAAACCTTCAAATCCTTGCCAATCTGACAAGGATACAATACCTGTCTTGGCGCCTTTGCGTAAAAAGCCACCGCAAAGGCGCGAAGACGCAAAGGAACGCTGGACTCGTTTGGTTGTGGCAGTGTTGCGCCGGGTAATTCGCGAAATCAATGGCGGATTTTCTTTTCTTCCGCCACCTTGAAAAATGTCCCGCACAATGCTTCAATTTATATATTCTCGGGGCAAATGTTTACTCATCCGCTCTGCGCGGGAAAAAATAGCCATTAATGCTAGCAAAGATTCCGGCTGTCTCGTAGTCCTTTTAGATATGGGATCCTGTTGCGAGGCACGCTCTCAAGCGACGGGGCCTCGGTCCGGACACTGAGAAACTTTTCGCAAAGCAGACTATCAATATATATGCGGTCGAGTCGGAACAGGGTGGAGAAACAGGAGGCGCCCATGTTTAAGCCACAGGAGCTTAAGTATAAGCTGAAACAGGAGATCATTGGTCAGGACCGTGCAATCGACGCCGTCGTCCGGGCTGTTGTGGTTGCAGATCTCGGCATCTGCGATCCCCAGCGTCCGCTGGCAACCTTTCTTTTCCTCGGCCCGACAGGCACCGGCAAGAGCCAAATCGGCCGTTCTCTCGCGAAGATCCTGCATGGAAGTGAGAGTGATGTCGTGGCCATCAACTGCACGGAGTTCAAGAATCCGCACGATGTAGCGAAGCTCGTGGGTGCTCCTCCCGGCTACGTCGGCCACGAGCATCCACCCTTTCTTACTCAGGACAAGATCGAGAAAAAGTTCACCATTGTGATCTTCGAGGAACTTGAAAAGGCGGACAGAGCACTGTTCGATCTCCTTCTGCAGGTCCTGGAGCGCGGTGAGATGAAGACCGGTCGTGGCAGCGACCTGAATTTCCGCAACTGCATCATTATGATGACCAGCAATGTCTGCGCGAGGGAGGTGGACAACATCGCCCGCAATGCGTTTATAGGCTTTAACCCTCCCGTGCAAAAGATCGACGCATTGGACGCGGATACGGCTGATACAAGAATACAAACGCTTTGTATCGGTGCGGTTGAGAACTACTTCAGCCCCGAATTCATCAACCGCATTGACGAAATCGTGACCTTCAACCGGCTCAAGGATGACCACCTCCTGGCCATTCTCGACAAATTCCTGCTAGATACCCGCGCCCGCCTTGCCATGGCGGGCATCGGTACGATCATTTCAGACTCGGGCAAGCGTTTCCTCATCGACAAGGGGACAAACCTGCGCTACGGTGCCCGTCCATTGAAGCGCGCGGTTCGGGAGTTTCTCGAATTCCCGCTTGCCACGCTTGTGGCGGAACAGGGAGCGCAACCGGATCAGGTCATCTACATCGATGCAGGGAGCGACCGACTGGAATTCAACTCCGCCCGATTCATGAAGGGAGCGGCCAACTGATAAGCTGGTTTGCCGGCAGCCGGCAGTCTTCTCGTCGATACGATCGCGACTGGACGAGTCACTTCTGCCGGCTGCCGTCTGCCTGCTTAGGTTAGTTTCTGTCGCGAAAATAGAACGAAATCCCTGAAATGTCGGGATCGGAATCGGTATCGGGGTCGGTCCCATGGTCGATTTCGAGTCCGAATCCCGATTGCGACCCCGATTCCGATCCCGAACGCCGACCACACCATTTTCATGCGCTTGGGTGCGCGCCCCACGCATGAGATACTGTCGCGAAACTCCACGAATCGCATGTCAGGTCGGGCCCCGGAGGGGGCCCAAGCAAGTAGCCGTGGGCGCAAGCCCCCGGATAGGATATTGCATAATGCCGAGCCACCGGCAGGGACGCAAGACCTTTGTATTCTATAGGTTATCTGTCGCCCCTCCAGGGCTCTGGTTATTCTCGACATTCCCAACCCCGGGCTGCGCTTGGCTTGCCCGGGGCTATTGGCTGCCGCCCCTCCGGGGCGCTTTCGGGGCGATAAAGCAGTTTCGCGACAGGAACTAGGTTAGGGTGTAGAGGCGCCGTCGCCGGCTGATTCCTTGAGTACGCTGCGCTTGGAAACTTCCTCCATGAGCGTCTCCAGAAAACTGACGAACTTGCGCAGGAAAGTGCGTACCTCGAGGGGAATTGTCGCCGTTATCAGGGAATCCGAGAGCTTCTCGAATTCACCCCAGTCGCGATACATCAGGAAATGGAGGGAGGATTCGCGGAAGGCGGCAACCTTCTCAACCACGCTGTTCACGTCCAGTGCCGAGCGGTTTTGCAGAATATCCTTGAGGTACTGTCTGAGATCCCAAAGGTCCTGACGAAGCCTCTGCGCCTTCTGGAGGCTTTCCATCATGGACGGGAATGTCGCCTTGCCGTCAAAGCTCCGGTCAAAGACCTGGGCAAGCGTAACGACACAGCTTTGATAGCAGTTGCGCAGCATGCCCTGACTGTTTTCGATTTTCGAGTAGAGGGCGGAGGGATCCGACTCCCGCGCAGCAAGAAGCAGTTCGCGCTCGAGTGCTCGCTGCGACTCCATCTTGAGTGAGAATACGATCAGTTCCGCCGCGCTTTTCAGGTGCGGTGCGACATCCGCTTTCTTGAGAAAATGCAGCCGCGTATATTCGGTCAACTGCTCCATCTCCGAGTGCAGCAGGCAGAATATGACCAGGGAGTGCCGGAGACTGCGGCTCTCGGACAGGTCTCGCTCGACCCGTTGCAGGTATCTGAGCAGGCGGAACAGCCAGAGCAAGGCGAGGGCAACGTCGTGACGTGTCTGTTCATCCTCGATGCCCCGCAAGGCGCTGCCCAGCGCGGCATTATCGATGCGGTCATACTGCACGCGGAAGCGTTGGGCCAACAGCATTTCGATGTAGCGGCAGTTACGCAGCGCCCGTCTGTAGCTCCTGCCAAGACTGAGAAACAACTGATAATCGAGCCGCTCTGCATCCTTGACGGCGTCGACCATAACCCTAAGGTCGTTCAAGGACTCCGATAGCTGAATTAGGCTGTCGAGCGGTGTCGGCTGCTCCACAATCTTGCTGATGTGATAGTCCAGGACATTGTCCTTCCGCAGTTGATTTTCGATAAACGACTCAAACTCGACCTTGTCGGTTCTCCCGTGTTTTATCAGCTGACCGGCGGAGGCTTCGCAGATCTGGAGCGCGTGTCGCGCGATGCGGATTTCCGGTCCAAAGGAGCGGTCGACGAGATTTCGCCTCTCAGAATCGCTCATGGGCAGATGCTGGACATCGAAAAACGAGCGTAGACCCTTTAGCCACGTCTCCAACTCGAACAGGTCCTCGAGTCCGCCGCTGGCTTCGATGTGCTTGATCCACGACGCGAGATTCTCGGTTCCAGCCAGCATTTCCGACTGGAGCGCGTCCAGGAACGAATCCCGGATAGCTTTCTTCTTGGTGTCTGCGGGCATGTCAGCTCATTGTACCCGGCTCGGGTCCCACCGAGTCCGAATCCTGCAAGTTGCGAAAGCCGGCAGAGGCCTTCCGCAATTGAAGCCATTCCTCAAACAAGTCGGGAGTTTCGAGCCATACCTGAAACCAGGCAGCGATTTCGATCTTCTGCAGCCTCTTGCGAAGTCCAACCCTCTTATTGCGACCGATGAGTTCGGCACGCCGCCTGCCTTGCAGGGCCAGCCGGCGGCAGTATTCCACACCCTTCTTATCGCCCGCTACTCTGTATCCCTGGCGAAGTTTCTCGATCTGAAGGATGGTTTTTTCCGCGGCAGCGAAGTTGGAAAATGCCAGGATTCCGTTCAGTTGGGCGTCGTAGGGAGGATCAATCGTCAGCTCTGCCGGGGCGCGGGCCATCAACCACTCGCTATTTCGCAGGAGCCGCGTCGATTGCGGGCTTTAACTCAATCTCGAAAAACATCAGCTCGGTGCCGTTGTCCTGGCGGACAATCTGGGGAATATAGACACGCGCTTTGGAAAGGTAGGCCCCCATGTCTCCGACTCCCGGAATCTGAACATAAAGAAACCCGCCGCCCTTGTCGTGACTGCCGACCGTCTTGTTGCTCAAGAACTTGTGGTCGAAGTCGATTAATGCATCCTCATTGCCCTGATCCACGGCCGGCACACGGCGTGGAAGTGGATTGGGAATAAAGCTTCCCCTTCCACTCTTCTGGAACAGCCGGTGCACCACCTCATTGACCGGCTGCGTATGATAGTGATCTTCCCCCTGAATCAGTTCGATGCTCGCACCATCCACAATTATCGGGAAGTCGTTGTCGTTGAAAACGACTATTGCCAGCGGCATAATGCCGCGTGTCACAATGTCGTTTTTGTCGAAGATCCGTGCGGCCAGATCGTCCCTGAACAGGGGATCCACGGCGATGGTGACGCCTTCGCTGGTCAGCGAAGCGGGATAACTGTCACGCGCGTGGATGACCCAGGGGCGGGCTTTGTAGCCGGCCATGGCTCCTGCTGCTGCGAAAAGGAGAATACAACCCAGGAGCCATCCTGAATAGAAGCAGCGAGCTCTTGCAGTCATAGGTTGGGAGCTGCGGACGTTGTTTGCTCGATGGTTTCCCGCTGACGGAATCAGAGTATAGCATCGCTCAGGAGAGCCGCAAATTGGAATCCTACCTTGTGTATGCGCTCGCCCGCGTCGCACTCGGTTTCTTCCGCAGCCTGCCAAGAGCGTCGGCCGTGCGTCTTCTCGAACTCCTCGCTGCACTTTGCTACCTCATTGATTCAAGACACAGACATATCGCACGTGTAAACCTGAAGATAGCCTTCCCCGACCTGAGCCGCGGCCAGCGCGACACCATCGCGCGCAAGAGTTTCAAGAACACAGCCCACAACCTCCTGGAGATAAGCCGCTTGACGCAGCTTACGCCTCAAAGTGTCTCGTTGCTGGTCACATACGACCCCGATTTCGGCCTGAACAATTTCGAGGCAGCGCGCCGCCAGGGAAAAGGCATCCTCTACATCACCGGGCATTTCAGTGCCTGGGAACTCCTTCCCACGGCCCACGCCCTCTATGGCCATCCGCTCAGCTTTGTCACACGGCCGCTGGATAATCCACTACTGGAACGCTATCTATTGCATATCAGAGAGGCTGCCGGAAACCGTGTCATCTCAAGAAAGCATTCCGCGCGCCACATACTGGAAACCTTGAAGGGAGCCGGCAGTGTGGGAATCCTGATGGACCAAAACACCGATCCTCAACAAGATGGCATATTCTCAGACTTTTTCGGAGTACCGGCAGCCACCACATCGAGCGTAGCTCTGTTCGCCTTGCGCACCGGGGTGCCCGTGCTTCCCGGATACCTGACCTCCACAACCGACGGCCACTATGCAATCAAGTTCCTCCCGCCCCTCGACGTGGAAGATACCGGTGATAAGGAGCACGATCTCAAAATTAATACATGCCGATTCAATCGGGTCATGGAAGGCATCATCAGGGAACAACCGGAGTCCTGGCTCTGGGGACACAGGCGGTGGTGGTATCAGCCGCCCGGCAATCCCCCTAATCTCTATAGCTTGTCGGAAAAAGAGCTGGATACCTTCCTCCTCCGCCGCAGGAGCAAAATGGTGTCAGGCTAGCTACTTTCTGTCGCGAAACTGCTTGATCGCGCCGAAAGCGCCCCGGAGGGGCGCCAGCCAACAGCCCCGGGCAAGCGAAGCGCAGCCCGGGGTTGGGATTGTTAAGAAAGATCAGAGCCGTGAAGGGGCGACAGATAACACATGGCGTACAAAGGCCTTTCGCCCCTGCCGGGGCTCGATATTATGCAATATCCTATCCGGGGGCTTGCGCCCCCGGCTACTTGCTTGGGCCCCTCCGGGGCCCGACCTGATGGGCGATTC
>DASQID010000106.1:0-2678 GCA_035631775.1 Acidobacteriota bacterium | reverse complement strand
CATCGAGGCGATGAAAGAATTCCGCGTCGGAATCAAAGGTCCGTTGACCACACCGGTGGGCGGCGGCATCCGCTCGCTCAATGTGGCGTTGCGCCAGATCCTCGACTTGTATGCCTGCGTCCGCCCAGTTAAGTGGTATGGTGCGCCCTCCCCAGTAAAGCACCCAGAGCGGATGGACTTGGTGATCTTCCGTGAGAACACGGAAGACGTGTACGCGGGCGTCGAGTGGGAACAGGGTACGGAAGATGTGAAGAAGCTGATCGACTTCCTCAATAACGTGATGCTGTTTGGCACGAAAAAGAAGATTCGCGAGGACTCGGGCATTGGTATCAAGCCGATGTCCATCACGGGCACGAAGCGGTTGGTGCGCAAGGCCATCAAGTTCGCGCTGGAGAACAACAGGCGGGTGGTCACGCTGGTGCACAAGGGCAACATCCAGAAGTTCACCGAAGGTGCGTTCCGCAAGTGGGGCTACGAGCTGGCCACTGACGAGTTTCGGCAACACGTGGTGACAGAGCGCGAGAGCTGGATCCTGGACAACAAGCACAAGGAGCCGACCCTAAGCATCGAGCAGAACGCAAACCTGATCGAACCCGGCCTGGTGTACGCCCCCTCCGAGTTCCGCGAGAACATTTACAGGGAGGTCAGAGTGTGTCTGGAATCCATCCACTCCACACATGGAAATGGCCAGTGGAAGAAGAAGCTGATGGTCAACGATCGCATCGCGGACTCGATCTTCCAGCAGGTGGTGACGCGCCCCGACGAGTACAGCGTTCTGGCCACGCCCAACCTGAACGGCGACTACATCAGCGACGCGTGCGCGGCGCAGATCGGCGGGCTGGGGATTGCACCCAGCGCCAACCTCGGTGACGGCTATGCCATGTTTGAGGCGACGCATGGCACAGCACCAAAGTACGCGGACCTCGACGTGATCAACCCAAGCTCGGTGATGCTCTCGGGAGCAATGATGTTCAGATTGCTCGGGTGGCCGGAAGTGGCGCAGTTGATCGAGAACGGGATCCGCAGGACCATCGAGCAGAAGCTGGTCACGTATGACTTCCATCGGCTGATGGAAGGCGCGACCAAGGTAAAAACCAGCGAGTTCGGCGAGTACGTGCTCAAGAACATGGACGTGACCCTGCCCGCGGCGGCCGACTAAAGCTGAACGACGGAGAAGGAACGACAGAACGAATGTGAGATCAAGTTCTGTCCGCAATGCAGTCCTGATGGAGTAGCGAGGAGGCAAATCACGCCGAATTTCACTCCCTGGCAGTTGATTGTAGCGAATGCGGGTTAAGGATCACAATGAACAGTGGCAGGCGTTACAGACCAAAGTTCTGACTCAGAGCAAGGCTTCACGTGTCGGCTGCGAAACCGTTCTGCCCGTATGGAGAAAGGGGTGAGCAAATGCATCGTCGACCATCGTGTTGCGATTTCTGCGGGTGTCCCCAGATTTCAAAGGAATATCCGACTGACCGCAAAGGGTTCAGCTGGTTCGCCTGCGTTGAATGCATGAGATTCATTGACGATGAGGATTGGGGCGGACTCATCGAGCGGGGACTGGCGGCATACGCTCAGATACGGCCCGTTCCAGACGGCGAGGAACCCATGCTTCGACGGCAACTGGAGAACCTAGTCCGCAATTTCCGCGCCGTTCGACTCGTGTCTGTTTAGAAGGTTTCGATGTATCGGGCTTCTCTCTAATCCTCATACCCTGCGCGAAGGTTTTGTCATTCGCCTCAGTGGAAGTCAAGCGTCCTTAGGCATGGCCGGCTCGCTTGCGACACTGCTGGCAGAAACTACGCCTACTAGTGTCTCGTCGCGGATCACGATCGTGACGGCGCCTTCAACTTTGTTGACGTCCAGAACCGCAGTTCCTTCTGCCGATGCGATGTTGTCCGCAGGTAGACGAATTGATCCTCCCGTTGACCACTCCTTCAGCTCAGCTTCGGTTGTATTTCGCCACTCACGTTCCCGCGTCGCAACGGCGGGACCAGCGCCGCTGTAGACGTTGCGGATTCCTATGAGTAGCGCCGGCTCCTCCACCCAATCCGTCACGGTACTTCCCCAAATGCTGGTCTCTTCTCGGTGGTAAACAGTCACTTGTGTGCCGATACTTTTGTAAAAAGGAAAATCACTTGTCCAGGACCCAAGATCTACCCTCCACTGCTTGTCGTTCGTGTACAAGATTAGCTCGCTAGGCATAATGGCCACCTTCCCGTCAGCGTTTGTCGGTCTGCGAAACGTGGAAGAGCCCTCCAGCCGAATCGTGGAACTCACTCCCTTGAATCAACAGGGCCAAGATTTGGCAGGTCACGATAGGTGAGCGTGAAAGCGCCTTCGGCACGCCGCTGTCTGTGCTCGATGCACATGCCAATCTCCCTTCTACGTGTGAGGAGACGCATTCTCTTCGGCCTCGGAGATCTCTCAGGCTGATGCGAGCCACTTCCGGAACGCCAAAGACGAAGTATCGGGAAGCGCCGGGCGAAGGGGCGCTCCTTGCTTTCAGAACACGTGTATGTGGTCTTCACCCTTGATCTCGGCCTTCTTGATCCGCATTCCAGTCGGCTCGTCGATGAAGTAAACGGCAGTGAAGGATGCCTTGCCGCCCGCTTCAGTCGCACACTTCGCTTCTGCGATGTGGGCCGAGAGGGTCTGCTCCGACGCCTCCGGGTGAA
>DASQID010000105.1:0-2408 GCA_035631775.1 Acidobacteriota bacterium | reverse complement strand
CGCCGTAACGCCGTCGGCCGAGACGAAAAAAACAATCGCGACGGTATCGGGTCCGCGGCGCATCACCCATTCACGCGCGGTCCCCCCCTTTTCGCGCCAAGTCGTGTCAGAGGCCGTCGTCCATGCGTCGGAGAGCCCGGGAGCCTTCCGCATGTCCGGCCAGACTGTGCTTACGACCTGGCCGGCACGTTCGGTCATGAGCACCGCATCGAAATCGATGCGCTTCTTGAACCGTTCCACCTTTCCAGCCTGTGCGGCTTCCATACCTTCTCCCACTTCGAGGGTGAGAAAACACAACAAATAACAGGCGATCTCAAAACGCAGCATTTATTACACTACCTTCGACACGCCCCCCGGCTCGGCTATGTCCCCCGCCATTCCGGCGCGAAAGCCTCCTCCGTACAATCCGTAAAGCGTCGTTGCCGAATCGATTGCTGCCGCGCAGTACTGAGCCTTGTCCTCGCCCCCGGTGTGCGGCCCGGCACAGGCATCGAGCACCTTCCCGGCCAGGCCGCCGAAGGCGTGGTTCCCGAAGGCGGTGCGTTTCGGATCGTCGACCGGCATCACTGCCGAAGAGCCGTTCGACGAAAAGAATGGATTGTTGCAGGCGCCGATGCCGACGAGGTTGGTGGTCTTGATGAAGCCGTATGGGTCGAGGTAATACCAGGTCAGCTTGACACCGACGGCCCCACACAGGGATTGGATCGCACCCGCCTGGTCATAGCAATTCACCACCGTTTTCGCGGCCACGATGTAAGAGTTGAGCTGGAAGACTCCGCCCCCACCACCGCAACCGTAGGCAGGCGCCCCGGAGAACGTGTCATACTTGAGACCGTGACTGCTGTGGCAATGCTTCGAAATCTGTGCTGCAACGTCCTTCGGCATCTTCATGCCGATCACGCCGACCTTGTCGCAGAGGAAGCGCAGCACCTCCGTCCAAACGCCAGGAGGATCGTAGACTGAAGCCGGCGTGTCGAGAACCACGTAGAGTTCAAGGCGAGTAGGATTGTCGAGGGAAATGCTGGATCCGAGGTCGGGAACGTCCAGCCGCCACGTAGCGTCTCCGCGGTATCGTTGAATCGAATCCGGAAGGTTGGTGATCTTGACACCGACCGTGTGCTCGCCGACCGCAGTCGGGCTGGTTCCTTCCATCTGCAGCCCGCCCAGATTGCCTTTGAGCGTTGCGCTGCCGGATACGTTTTTGTTTTCGGTAATTCTCAGCTTAACCGTAAGGGCGTCGCTACCTTTTCCTTTGAGCACGTAAACGCCCGGACGGTTCGATCCGGCTCCGTCCGCCACCGCCAGCCCCTGCCGCCAGTGAGGCGCGGGGACGGTAGCCTTGCTGTAGGAGACCTTTATCCCACTTCCCCACGTTACCTCGATCATCATGCCCTTGAGCAACTTGACGACTTGATACTGCCGCGGAGCCTCTCCTTTCTTGTCATCTGTCGTGGCTTCGCTCCGGTCAGAGGAGGCGACAACCCGAATCTGAGGAGTAGCCCCGATTTTCAGCTCTCCCGAAGCTACCCATTGGGAGAGCTGGTGAAGCAATTCGTCGTCACTTAACAGGCCGAGATCCGTTCCAGGTCTCACCTCGGCGACGATGTGCCGCAGGAGCATCCAGTTGGGGCTGTCCTGTGACAGGCTCTGCAGAAAGCGATAGGCGCTCCCATAGTCCATGTCACGCAGCGAGCATTCCGAGGGGAGCGGCTCCCCGGCCTTGAGGACAAAATAGTCTTCGATTAATCCCCTCAGCGCTCTTTCCATACCAATTCTCCTGCGCGGGTCTGGGAGTCTGGGCGATCGATCGACTGTGTTCCGGCCGGAAATTCCTCATGCTTGCACGGAAAGAACACGCCACAACTCTCCGCCACACTGCCACTGGTTCGTGTCTGCTCCCGAAAAACTTTCCTGCCGGTAGCGCCACTATAACATAGAGATACCATCGCAGTGGGCAAGTTGCTTCTTTACCTCAAAATACATGGAGCGGCATAGCCGCAACCAAAAAGCAGGAGGCCGCAATGATCCCTATAATCACTGCACTGATTTCAGGTTCGCCGTCCGCAGTTTGCTGTTCGCAGTGGTTTGCAGTCTGCCGGCGATCAGTGCCCTCTGCGAACTGCGAACCGCAAACGGTAAACTTTGATCTTGCTGAATGCATTTTCTCGCCTAAGTAGTTTCTGTCGCGCAACTCCTTGGCCGAGCGAAAAGCGCCCCGGAGGGGCGCCAGCCAATAGCCCCGGGCAAGCGAAGCGCAGCCCGGGGTTGGGATTGTCAAGAAAGATCAGAGCCCTGAAGGGGCGACAGATAACACATGGCGTACAAAGGCCTTTCGCCCCTGCCGGGGCTCGATATTATGCAATATCCTATCCGGGGGCTTGCGCCCCCGGCTACTTGCTTGGGCCCCT
>DASQID010000104.1:0-10963 GCA_035631775.1 Acidobacteriota bacterium | reverse complement strand
TGCCCTCTTTGGTGCGGTTGAGGGCGTGGAACCGCAGTCCGAAACAGTCTGGCGACAGGCAGACAAGTATCGCGTTCCCCGCATCGGATTTGTAAACAAGATGGATCGGCCGGGCGCCGACTTTCCCCGCGTCCTGGAAATGATTCGCGCACGCCTCAGTGCCGCCCCGGTTGCGGTTCAGTTACCCTTGGGGGTCGAAGACAATTACCGGGGCGTAATCGATTTGATCACCCAAAAGGCGATCGTCTACAGGGAAGAGACCCTCGGAGCCGCCTACGAAATTGAGGAAATACCGGCAGAATACCAGTCGGATGTGGCCAAATATCGCGAGCGGATGCTGGAAACCATTGCGGAGGTAGATGACCACCTGCTCGAGAAATATGTCGCCGGCGAGCAAGTGTCGGAGGAAGAGATCGTCGCGGCGCTGCGCAGGGGCACCATTGCGATGCGGTTCGTTCCGATCCTCTGCGGGGCCGCGTTCAAGAACAAAGGGATCCAGCAATTGCTCGACGCCATAGTGGCTTATCTCCCGTCGCCACTGGACATCCCTCCCGTCAAGGGAATAGTTCGACCGGGAAAACAGGCGCCCGAGAGACACGCTTCCGACGATGAACCGTTTTCGGCTCTCGTGTTCAAGATCATGACAGATCCGTTCGTCGGCCAACTGGCGTTCTTCCGCGTTTATTCTGGTCAACTGAAATCCGGTTCGTCGGTCTACAACTCCAGTAAAGAGTCATCGGAAAGGGTGGGTCGTCTCCTCAGGATGCACGCCAACAAGCGGGAGGAGATCAAGGAGGTTTACTGCGGCGACATTGCCGCCGCAGTCGGTCTCAAGCACGTAAGTACGGGCGACACCATATGTGACAAACAGAATCCGATTATCCTGGAGGCAATCGATTTCCCGGCGCCCGTGATCTCGGTTGCAATCGAGCCGAAGACGAAGGCCGATCAGGAAAAGCTGGGCATTTCACTCGACAAATTGATCCGCGAGGATCCGACCTTCCGAGTTCACACAGACCAGGACACGGGACAGACGATCATCTCCGGGATGGGCGAACTCCATCTCGAGATACTCGTCGACCGCATGGTACGGGAGTTCGGTGTCGCAGCCAATATCGGCAAGCCTCAGGTGGCCTACCGCGAAACGGTACGGCAGCGCTCGGAGGCCGAAGGGAAGTTCATACGGCAGACCGGCGGGCGCGGCCAGTATGGCCATGTCAAAATCATCCTCGAACCGCTGCCGCCCGGAGGAGGCTTCGAATTCGTCAACGAGATCGTGGGTGGCTCCATACCCCGCGAATATATTGCGCCGGTAGAAAATGGCGTCAAAGAAGCCCTCGAGACGGGTGTGCTTGCCGGCTATGAAGTGGTGGACGTGAAGGTCACCCTGATTGACGGTTCGTACCATGAGGTTGACTCTTCGGAAATTGCGTTTAAAATCGCCGGTTCGATGGCATTGAAGGAGGCCGCGCGTCACGCGAAACCTGTTCTGCTGGAGCCGATGATGCGCGTAGAGGTGGTGGTGCCCGAGGAATTCATGGGTGCTGTGACGGGAGACCTGCATTCCCGCCGCGGTCGCGTGGAGTCCACAGAAGCTCGCCTGAGCTCCACGATCATTCAGTGCAAGGTGCCTCTCTCTGAAATGTTCGGCTATTCAACCGACCTCCGATCCATGACGCAGGGACGTGCAACGTACACCATGCACTTTTCCCATTACGAGGAAGCCCCGAAGGCCATCAGTGAAGAGATCATTGCAAAAGTCCGTGGAAAGCTGGTCAGCAATTAGGCACGAGTTGGGAGGACTATATGGCGAAGGAGAAATTTGATCGTAGCAAGCCGCACGTGAACGTAGGGACGATCGGGCATATCGATCACGGGAAGACGACGCTGACGTCAGCGATCACGCAAGTGCTGCACAAGCTGGACCCGAAGGTACTGGTGAGGAGTTTCGATTCGATCGACAACGCGCCGGAGGAGAAGGAGCGTGGGATCACGATCGCGACGGCGCACGTGGAGTACGCGACGACGAAGCGGCATTATGCGCACGTAGACTGTCCGGGGCACGCGGACTACATCAAGAACATGATCACGGGAGCGGCGCAGATGGACGGGGCGATATTGGTGGTATCGGCGGCGGACGGGCCGATGCCGCAGACGCGGGAGCACATATTGCTGGCGCGGCAGGTAGGGGTACCGTACATCGTGGTGTTCATGAACAAGGTGGACATGGTGGATGATCCGGAGTTGCTGGACTTGGTGGAGCTGGAAGTACGGGAGTTGCTGACGTTTTATGAATTTCCTGGGGATGAGATACCGGTGGTGCGTGGGAGTGCGCTGAAGGCGTTGGAGGGGGACGGGGAGGCGGAGAAGCAGATCTTGGCGTTGATGGAGGCGGTGGACAATTATGTACCGATCCCGAAGCGGGACGTAGAGCAGCCGTTTTTGATGCCGGTGGAGGACATCTTTACGATCTCGGGGCGTGGGACGGTGGCGACGGGGCGAGTGGAGCGAGGGAAGATCCGGGTAGGGGAGGAGATAGAGATCGTAGGGATCCGGGACACGGTGAAGCGGGTGGTGACCGGGGTAGAGATGTTCAAGAAGCTGCTGGACGAAGGGATGGCAGGGGACAACGTGGGGTTGTTGTTGAGGGGGACGGAGAAGAAGGAAGTGGAGCGTGGGCAGGTGATAGCGGCACCGGGGTCGATCACGCCGCACACGCATTTCAAGGCGGCGGTGTACATATTGACGAAGGAAGAGGGGGGGCGGCACACGCCGTTTTTCAACGGGTATCGGCCGCAGTTTTACTTTCGGACGACGGACGTGACAGGGGTGGCGGAGTTGCCGGCGGGGACGGAGATGGTGATGCCGGGAGACAACGTAAACCTGACGATCAAGCTGATCACGCCGATCGCGATGGAGAAGGGGTTGCGGTTTGCGATCCGGGAAGGGGGCAGGACGGTGGGTGCCGGCTCGATCTCGGATATTTTGGAATAGAAAGAACCATTGAGTCTTAGAGTCTTGGAAGTGGTTGGTTTTGGGAGACCACATCCAAAACGCCCAAAAATCGAAGAAAAAAGATGCGAGAGATCATTACCTTCGAATGCACCAAGTGCAAGAGCCGGAATTATACGTCTACCAAGAACAAGAAGACGATCACGGAGCGGTTGGAATTCAAAAAGTTCTGTAACCGCTGCCGGGCTCACACGGTGCACAAGGAAACCAGATAATAGAATGACGATTGAAGATTTACGATTGACGATTGACGATTGCACCCGACAGGCTTTTTCAATCGTCCTTCGTCAATCGTAAATCGTCAATTTTGATATGCAGGCCAGTAGCTCGAATTGGTAGAGCGGCGGTCTCCAAAACCGCATGTTGGGGGTTCGAGTCCCTCCTGGCCTGCCAAAGTTAGGGGGGCCGCAGCCGCAAAGCATGAGCTTCTGCAGGTGCGGCTCCCGGAGTCAATTCGATGAAAGAATTTCTGGAAAAGCTGAAGACTTCCTTCCGCGCCTCGATCGAGTTCATAAAGGAAACACGGAAAGAGCTGAACAACGTTTCCTGGCCGAGCCGGCGGGAGGTGACCGGGACAACGCTGGTGGTAATAGCCGCGGTGTTTTTTTTCGGATTCTTTCTCTGGGTAGTAGATATCCTCGTCGGCGCGGGAATGAACTATATCTTCAAAACCTCTGTTCAATAGCCTGAAAGACGGGATTCATGGACGGCGAAAAGAAGTGGTACATCATCCACACCTACTCTGGCTATGAGCGGAAGGTCGCTGAGAGCCTGATGAACAGGATCCAGGCCTACGATCTGGGTGAATGCATTGGGCAGATCCTCATTCCTACTGAAGACGTGGTGGAGATGAAAAGTGGTAAGAAGGTCGTCACCACCAAACTGACATTTCCGGGCTACATTCTGGTTGAAATGGATATGACCGACAAGGCCTGGCATGTGGTTCGCGGGACTCCCAAGGTAACGGGATTCATCAGCACGGGCAAGAAGCCCACACCTTTGAGCGAGGATGAAATCAATGAGGTGGTGAACCGGGTGTCGGTCACAGCCGAACAGCCAAAGCCGAAGTTCACGTTCGATCGCGGCGATTCCGTCAAGATCATCGACGGACCTTTCAAGGATTTTACGGGTGTGGTGGAAGACGTCAACCCCGACCGGAATACCCTCAAGGTCATGCTGACAATCCTTGGGCGGGCGACCCCGGTGGAGTTGGAATCCGAACAAGTGGAAAAATCCTAGGCATTCGCGCCTCGCCATCTTCGACCAGATTGAGCGAGGCGTCAGGGAGTTTGCATGGCGAAGAAGGTTGTGGCAAACGTGAAACTGCAGGTTCAGGCGGGAAAGGCAACGCCGGCGCCTCCGGTTGGATCGGCGTTGGGCCCCCACGGGCTCAACATCATGGATTTCTGCAAGGCTTTCAATGCGAAGACGGCCAAGCAGGAAGGATTGATAATTCCCGTAGTAGTCACGGTGTACAGCGATCGTACTTACTCCTTTGTTACCAAGACCCCACCTGCGGCGGTGTTGCTCAAGAAGGCCGCGAATATCGCGAAGGGTTCTTCGGAACCCAACAAGAGCAAGGTGGGCAAAGTCACGATGAAGCAGGTGCGCGAGATAGCCCAGACCAAGATGCAGGATCTCAACGCATCCAACATCGATGCTGCGGTGAACATTATCCTGGGAACTGCTCGCAGCATGGGGGTGGAAGTCGAGGGGTAGGGTCTGTCAATGAGCTCGCACGGCCAGGGGTACCCGATGGACAGATCCGAGGCGCCCGCGTCAAAGTGTGGACATTATTCGTGGATCGACCCGTAGATCAAGAGGTGATTCGATGGCAAAAGCAGGGAAGAATTACAGGAAGGCGGCCGCAGCGGCTGAACGCAAGCTATACCCTCTGGATGAGGCCGTCGCCCTTCTGAAGAAGGTCGCGTATGCGAAGTTCGATGAAACCGTGGAAGTCGCCATGAGGCTCGGGGTCGATCCCAAGCATGCGGATCAGATGGTCAGGGGTACCGTGGTGCTGCCGAATGGGCTGGGGAAGAGCAAGAGGGTGGCAGTGATCGCGTCCGGTGAAAAGGTGAAGGAGGCGCGCGACGCCGGTGCTGATGAAGTAGGCGGCGAGGATGTGGTTGAACGCATCCAGGGAGGCTGGATGGACTTCGATGCGGTGGTGGCTACTCCCGACATGATGCGCAGCGTCGGCAAGCTGGGAAAGATTCTCGGCCCGCGCGGCCTGATGCCCAACCCGAAGACCGGCACAGTCACGTTTGAGGTCGGCAAAGCGATCAAGGAAATCAAGGCGGGGAAGGTGGAATTCCGCGTGGACAAGACGGGCATCATTCACGCGCCATGCGGCAAGATCCGGTTTGAGGAGAAGAATCTCTACGAAAACGCCAAGGCGCTCATAGAAGCCGTATTGCGTGCCAAGCCCGCCAGCAGCAAAGGGAAATATGTGAAGAGCATATCCATTTCGTCCACGATGAGTCCGGGGATTTGGGTGGACGAGGCGTCTGTCGAGACACACGCCTGAAAAGATCCGCGGTACCCCAGGTGGCCGTGGGGCCCGCCCGAATTGTATCCATTATTACCCCGTTGGCCAGACGGGGACGCCCATAAGGTTTTCCCTTATGAACAGAACCGAGAAGCACCAGACAGTTGATTCGCTCGGAGCCGAATTCCGCTCCATCAGCAGCGCATTCCTGATCAACTACCGCGGCCTCAATGTCGTGGATGCGACCGAGTTGCGCCGCAAGATACGCGAGATTGACGGCAAGTATGTGGTGGTGAAAAACACGCTCGCTTTGCGGGCTGCAAAGCAGACCAAGCTCGAGCCGCTCGGCCCTTATTTCGAAGGTGCCACCGCGGTGGCCTACCATCGCAAGGACATCGTAGGCCTTGCCAAGTTGCTGACCGAGATCAGTAAGGGCAATCCGAATGTCTCGTTCAAGGCGGCACTCATCGAAGGTAAGGTCGTCCCCGCGAGTGAGATACAGACGATCGCATCCATGCCTTCGAGGGAGGTGATGCTGGGTAAGCTGCTCTTCCTCCTCAAGGCGCCATTGCAGAGGCTCGCCACGGTGTTGAAGGCTCCGGTGCGTGATCTGGCTCTGGTCTTGAAGCAGGTGCAGAAATAAGAAGCGCTGACGATTTTGGAACTACTGTTTTCATTAACCCTGAAGGGAGTTTAGAAGATGGCGATTACCAAGAACGAAGTCATGGAGTGGATAGATCAGGCAACGATGCTTGAGATCTCCGATCTCGTCAAGAGCCTCGAGGAGAAGTACGGCATCAGTGCCGCTGCAGCCATGCCGATGGCCGTAGGCGGTGCTCCGGCAACCGGAGGCGAGAAGAAGGAAACCGAGGAAAAGACGGAGTTCTCAGTGGTGCTCTCTGCTGTCGGCGACAAGAAGATCAACGTGATCAAAGCGGTCCGCGAAGTCACCAACCTCGGGCTGAAGGAAGCCAAGGACCTCGTCGAGGGTGCCCCGAAACCTGTCAAGGAGGGCGTATCCAAGGAAGAGGCCGAATCGATTAAGAAGAAGTTTGAAGAAGCCGGCGCCACCGTGGAGATCAAATAGGTATCGACCGCGCTGTGTGCTGAGAGGCGAGCTTCCCCCGCTCGCAGTCTCTTATCCGCTCCTGTTTGAAAAGACTCTCCGGGACATTTGAAACTACCGGGAGAGAGTGTTATCTCAATCAGAGGTCACCGTGCCGCGGGTCCTCACTTACAAAATCCGGATGGCAGGAGGGAGAAAGCAGCCTGCCGAACTGCTTTCTCCTTCCTGCCTTCAGCCCTCTGCTGCCACAGGCACATGGAACCCTACTAACAAAGCATTTCCGAGGAAAACCTTTCGATGACCAATATCAGTACCTCTAACGTGTATCGGGATCGGATGGATTTCGCCAAGATTCACGCAAGCATCCCAATTCCGAACCTTATCGAAGTTCAAAGGAAGTCGTACCATCGCTTCCTCCAAATGGACGTGCCCCCTTCGGAAAGGGAGGACGTGGGACTTCAGGCGGTATTCAACTCGGTTTTTCCCATTAATGATTTTCGCGGCACTTCCTCGCTGGAATTTGTGGAGTACTCCATCGGGAACTGGCAGTGCAAGTGCGGCAATCTCAAAGGTCTGAATTACCTTCGGGCCAACTGCATCGAGTGCGGCAAAGGGATCGTCAACAGTCCCTACAACCCCGAGAGTGGATCGTGCCGGAACTGCGGAGCGAAAAACGAGATCGAGAACCCGAGGTGCGAGTTCTGCGGCAGCGCTGTTGAGCTGAATGTCAAGTACACGGTGGAGGAGTGCCAGGAGAGGGGAATGACCTTCGCGGTTCCCCTGAAGGTGACTGTTCGCCTGGTGGTGTGGGACAAGGACACTGAGACGGAAGGGAAGAGCGTCCGGGACATCAAAGAGCAGGAGGTCTATTTCGGGGATATCCCGCTCATGACCGAAAACGGAACCTTCATCGTCAACGGCACGGAGCGTGTCATTGTCAGCCAGCTCCACCGCTCGCCTGGAGTGTTTTTCGAGTCTAATCCGGGCCGAACGTTCATCCTGGCGAAGATCATCCCCTACCGGGGTTCCTGGGTTGAGTTCGAGTATGACCAGAAAAATGTGCTTTACGTCCGAATCGACCGGAAGCGGAAGTTTCTTGCCACCACCTTTTTGCGCGCGCTGGGCTTGAACACCGACTCGGAAATCCTCCGGGCGTTTTATGAGCCGGTGACAATCCGGTGGGAAGAGAAGTCCTTGTACCGCACGCTGGGGAGGGATCTGATCGGGTCCAAGGCGCAGGAAGAGATCAAAGATCCTAAGGGAAAAGGAGTCATCGTCGCCAAAGGGAAGAAGATTGTCGAGAGCCTTTACAACCAGCTCATGAAGGCGGGTGTAAAGGAAATCAAGATTGAGCTCGAAGGGCTCGAAGGAGCGCTGTCACTCTCAGAAGTCATCAACCACGAGACCGGCGAGATCCTGGTGGAATCCAACGCCGAAGTGACTTCGCGGACGGTCAACGTTCTCAGCGAATCCGGCATTGATCACCTGGAGGTGTTCTTTCCTGAGCGCGAGGATACTGGCGTCACGATCTCACAGACGCTGCGGAAGGATCATATCAAGTCCCAGCAGGACGCCCTGATCGAGATCTACCGCAAGCAGCGGCCTGGGGATCCGCCCACACTCGAGACGGCCACCGCACTCTTCGAGGGGATGTTCTACGATCCGCGAAAATACGACTTCTCCAAGGTGGGCCGGCTCAAGTTCAACATCAAGCTCGGACTCAATACGCCGCTGGAGCAGAGGACTCTGACGGCGGACGACTTTTATGGTGTCATCCGGTACGCACTGAAACTGCCGAAAAACATCGGCAGTGTGGACGACATCGATCATCTCGGAAACCGCCGCGTGCGCGCCGTCGGCGAACTGCTGGAAAACCAATTCCGCATCGGCCTGGTGCGCATGGAGCGCGCGATCAAGGAGAAGATGTCGGTCCATCAGGAAATGACCACTGCCATGCCGCATGACTTGATCAATGCGAAGCCGGTCATGGCATCCATAAGGGAATTTTTCGGAAGCAGCCAGCTGTCGCAGTTTATGGACCAGACGAATCCGCTCTCCGAGATCACCCACAAACGGCGCCTTTCCGCTCTCGGCCCCGGCGGCTTGAGTCGCGAGCGCGCGGGATTCGAAGTGCGCGACGTCCACCCGACTCACTATGGACGCATCTGTCCGATTGAGACCCCGGAAGGCCCGAATATCGGATTGATTTCCTCACTTAGCTGCTACGCGCGCATCAACGAGTACGGATTCATCGAGTCGTCCTACCGCAAGGTCAAGAACGGTCGCGTTCTCGACTTCGTGAATATCGTTTTCCCGGGCGATGCGCATTTCAAGGTGGGAGAGCAGATCGAGAAGGATGCAGTCGAGAGGGAAAACCGCCGCATCGAAGGGTCCGAAAAGAGGCCGGCCCAGTACACCCCCTTTTCGTTCTATATGACCGCCTGGGAGGCTGAAGAATTCACCATTGCGCAGGCCAACGTGGAACTCGGCGAGCACGGCGAAATCCTGCAGGAACGCGTCAACGCGCGCAAAGCAGGCAACTTCGCGCTCGTGCCGCGGGAACAGGTAGAATACATTGACGTTTCCCCGAAACAGCTTGTCAGCGTCGCTGCCAGCCTGATTCCCTTCCTGGAGCACGATGACGCGAACCGCGCTCTGATGGGTTCCAACATGCAGCGCCAGGCAGTGCCGCTGCTGCGCGCCGAGGCCCCGTACATCGGGACGGGTATGGAATACATCACGGCCAAAGATTCCGGAGCCGTGGTTATCTGCAAACGAACGGGTATCGTCGACAGCGTCGATGCCACCCGCATAATCGTCCGCGTTGAGGGAGAAGGTGAAAACGGCAAGCGCACCCGTGATGCCGGTGTGGACATTTACTCGCTCACCAAGTTCAAACGCTCGAACCAGAACACCTGTATCAACCAGACGCCGCTGGTAAGGAGAGGCGACACGGTCATCAAGGGACAGGTCCTGGCGGACGGGCCGTGTACCGACAAGGGTGAACTGGCCCTCGGCCGCAACGTTCTGGTGGCTTTCATGCCCTGGCGCGGGTACAACTTCGAAGACGCAATCCTGGTCAGCGAACGGCTGGTCAAGGAAGACAGCTACACATCCATCCACATCGAGGAATTGGAAATCGAGGCGCGTGACACCAAGCTCGGTCCGGAGGAAATCACCCGGGATATTCCCAACGTCAGCGATACCAGCCTTCGGGATTTGGATGAGAGCGGCATCATCCGGATCGGAGCGAAGGTCCGCCCGGGGGACGTTCTCGTGGGTAAGGTGACGCCAAAGGGCGAGACCCAGCTGTCTCCGGAGGAGAAACTGCTGCGGGCGATCTTCGGCGAAAAGGCCGGGGAAGTTCGCGATGCATCGCTGGTAACCCCTCCGGGCATCGAGGGAACCATTGTCGACGTCAAGATCTTCTCTCGCAAGGGCGTGCCGAAGGACGAGCGTGCGAAGTACATCGAGCGCGAACAGGTAGAGAAGATGGAGAAGGACCTCAACGACGAGATCCGCATTATCAAAGAGGAGCGAAACAAACGCCTCGTCGACATCATGGCGGGGGAGATCCTGCCGGAGGATGTGGCGAGTCGATCCGGCGATGTGCTCCTCAAAAAGAAGACCAAGCTCACAAAATCCATGCTTGTGGAGCTCAGCTCGACTGAACTCAACAAGATCAAAAACGACTTCAAGTCCGAGAAGGAAGGGAAGGTCTACGAGAGCATCAAGAGGCTCGAGGAGAAGACCGACAAGCAGGTGCAGATTCTCAAAACGCTGCACGAAGAACAGCTCCAGAAGCTGCGGCGCGGCGACGAACTGCCGCCTGGCGTCATCAAGATGGTCAAAGTGTACGTGGCCATGAAACGAAAGCTCTCCGTGGGCGACAAAATGGCCGGGCGCCATGGCAACAAGGGTGTCATTGCACGGATCCTGCCTGAAGAGGACATGCCCTATCTGCCGGACGGAACCCCCGTGGAAATCGTGCTCAATCCGCTGGGTGTGCCTTCCCGTATGAATGTGGGGCAGATCCTCGAAACGCACCTGGGCTGGGCCGCGAAAGCGCTCGGTCTTTACTTCTCTACCCCGGTTTTTGATGGGGCTTCCGAAGCTGAGATCAAGGAAATGTTAGGACGGGCGGGCCTCCCCGGAAGCGGCAAGATCGATCTTTTCGATGGCATGACAGGCGAAAGGTTCGACCAGAAAGTGACCGTAGGCTACATCTACATGCTTAAGCTCTCACATCTCGTGGATGACAAGATTCACGCGCGCAGCATCGGTCCGTACTCGCTCATCACCCAACAGCCGCTGGGCGGGAAGGCCCAGTTTGGCGGACAGAGATTCGGAGAGATGGAGGTCTGGGCCCTGGAGGCTTATGGTGCAGCCAACAT
>DASQID010000103.1:0-4388 GCA_035631775.1 Acidobacteriota bacterium | reverse complement strand
CGTCAGCGCAGGTTTTGGGTCCGGCCGCAAGATCCGAATTCCTATGGCAGTCACATCCAACGGATTCGAGGTGGTCTTTCTGGATGCTGCCGGAACACTGTTCGAAGTTCGGGGCTCTGTTGGTGAGATTTACAGCAGTGTGGCCCAACGCCACGGAGTAACTGTTTCCCCTGTCGAGCTTCAGGCCGGCTTTGTTGAGGCATTTCGAAGAAAATCTCATGAGTGTATTCCGTCCGGGAATAGCGAGAACCAGACCGAGCGAGAAAGACGATGGTGGCTCGAACTGGTGGAGGGGGTTCTTTCCGGGAGAATGCCGGCCTCAGCCCTGCCGGGATACTTCGAGGAGGTGTTTGAGACATTTCGCACAACCCGGGCGTGGCGGCTCTTCCCGGATACGAGGCCGGGCCTGGAGATGTTGTGCAAGGCGGGCTATCGTTTGGGAATCATCTCCAACTTCGATTCCCGTCTGGAAGATCTTCTCCGGAACCTCGGAATAGCCTTCTATTTCGAGCGGGTAATCATTTCGTGGACAGTGGGAAGTGCCAAACCGGCTGCGGGTATCTTTTGCCGAGCCCTCGATGTCATGGGCGTCGCCGCGCAAAGGGCAGTGCACGTTGGCGACTCACTCACCGAGGACGTTGTCGGGGCCCAGCGGGCAGGACTTCGGGGCGTGTTGCTGGATCGAAACAACGCACTTTGCGACTGGCGGGGCGGCTGCCGCATCCGAAGCCTCGAGGAGCTTTTCACCGAGCTGGAGAAGGCGAGAGAATGACGGCAATCGAAGGCTCTTACTGAATCCGCCTCTTGAGAATGTCGAGGGCCTCCTGTGCCATCTCGTACTCCGGTTTCAGCCGTAGGGCGGTCTCAAATTCCTCCCTGGCTTTGTTGAACTGCTCCAGCGCAATGTAGGCGCGCCCAAGGTTGAAATGTGCAAAATGGTAGTTTTCGTATCGCTTCGCCTGGGAAGCTTGAAGGAGCCAGGGAATGGCCTCCGCGTGCAGCGATTTTTCGAGCAGGTACGCTCCGATGTCGTTATATGGATTCCCGAAATCCGGATCGATCTGAATTGCTTTCTTGCACTCCGAAATAGCCTCGTCCAGCCTGCCCATGAAGCTGTATGCCCACCCGAGAAAAGTGTGTGCCTCGGCCGTCGGGTAGGCCTCTATGGAACGCTGATAGAGCGCGATCGCTTCGTCAAGCTCGCCTTCCATCTGCTGCTCATACGCTTGCTGAAACAGGTTGTATGCCAGAGTTAGAAACTCTCTGCGATCCTCCACTTCAGCATCCTTTGAATTGGGGGTGGTTCACCCGATTGAGAAAATCTTACCATCAGATCGACCTCAGCAACAGGGCGACCACAGAGGGTATTTCGGCATTTTGAGAGAAATTAGAGGGAAGGCGGTTCCTTGCGGAACCGCCCCTTGTTTGAGGAGGAGGAGGAGAAAGGTCTTGCTTCGCTTCGCTGGTACTCCGAGCCTTTGGGAGTGAGGGGGCCTCCGAGAGCCCAGTCCCGACTGCCTCACGCATCGGGAACGGAGGCCTCGCCTCACATATTTGCAATCACCATGAACCGCGTACCGGAAAGTGGAATTTCGATCCCAGGTTCTGGTACCCGGCTTCCAGAATCTTCGTCACCGTCCGCAACATCCCCCTTTGCCCGATGTCTTCTCTAATCCTCACACCGCCGGATTTTGGGAGCGAGGGAGCCTCCGAGAGCCCAGTCCCGATTGCCTCACGCATCGGGAACGGAGGCTTCCCTCACACAGATGCCGTCACATCAGCTCGAAGGCCAGAAAAAGCGTTTGTCCCTGGCGCTCGATCTTGAGGAGAACGGTACTGCCGCTCTTCAAACTGTGTGTGACGGCGATCAAATCGCCTGCCCGCTTTACGGGAGAATGGTTCACTTCGTGGACCACATCTCCAGGCTGCACTCCGCCCTCGTCCGACACGCTCCCGGGCTTGACTTCGGTTATCAAGGCGCCTGAAGTTGAGACCAGATGCAGCTGGTGCATGGTGTCCGGCGTGATGCTCTCCACCGTGATACCGAGTCCTTCGAACTCACCGGCCCTGGAGGAACGGAAACTCTCCAACATATCCGGCGCTCTTTCACCGACGCTGACATTGAGCGAGATCGTCTGGCCATCGCGCAGCACCTTTACCCTCGTGGTGGCTCCGACTCTTACCCTCGAGAGCGAGACCAACAGCTCATGGAGGTCACGTATTTCGCCTCCATTGAACTCCAGGATTATGTCCCCGGAACGCAATCCGCCTTTTGCCGCCGGGCCGCCGGGATCCAAGTCCGCCAGGAGGACCCCTCGCTGTTCTCCCAGGTTGAAACTCTTTGCTATCTCAGGAGTGACTTCCTGCCCGTGAATCCCCAGCCACGCGCGCGTGACCTTTCCGGAAGTGGTGAGCTGGTGATACACATCCTCTGCCAGTGAGGACGGGATTGCGAATCCTACCCCCGGGAAGGCGGTGCTCTGGCCCGGGATCATCGTGTTAATCCCCACCACCTCACCTTGAAGGTTTACCAGCGGCCCACCGCTGTTGCCTGGATTGATGGCCGCATCGGTTTGCATAAAGTTGTCATAGGGCCCGGTGCCGACCACTCTTCCTTTGGCACTGATGATTCCCGCAGTCATGGTCCTTTCGAGGCCGAACGGGCTGCCGATGGCCAGTACCCAGTCACCCACCTGTACCTGATCGGATTTGCCTAAGTGCAGCACCGGCAGATTCGAAGCCCGAATCTTCAAAACTGCAAGGTCTGTTTGCGGATCTGTACCGACCACAGTTGCATCGGCGATTCGGCCGTCACTTAGCTTTACCTTGATCCGGTACGCATTCTCGACTACATGCTCATTCGTGAGGATGTAACCCTCCGGCTCGACGACAAAGCCCGAACCGAGGCTCTTCTGCCTCAATTCCCGCGGCACAGGGCGGAAAAACGAATCAAAGGGTGAATTGGTACCCCAATGACCGCCAAAGGCATCCCCGAGCGGCGCCCCAGGACTATGAACCGTCTGTTCCGTATTGACGTTCACAACCCCACCTTCCACCTGCCGCGCAACTGCCACGAATCCCTTACTGACCTCCAGAGCAGAAGCATTCAGCGCAACGTCGTTCCGAGCGGCATTGGTAGTGCCCACCTTTGCCGCCCGGAATCCAAGCGCTCCACCAAGGACGAGCAGTACAACCCCCAAGCCCAGCGAAAACCCGACATTCAAGCCTAGTTGTCTAAACCCTTTAAGAGAGTTCACCCGCAATTCAGACATTGCCGTACGCCCACCCTACACCCGAGCTGATGTCGCTTCGTTCCAGAAGACGATTTTGAAGGAGGCAAGGTATGTGCCAATTGCCCGGCGCCCTCGACAGTATGAATAACACGTTTGAATTCAATCGATTGGGGTGAGATTAAGCAAGCCGGCGTTCACTGAAGCCGAGCGCAAGAACTGTCAGAGGCAATGAGCGGCTCCCCTACTTTGCCATGTAACTTGATGTGAATAAAAGTATTACGGGTGCTTGTGTCAGATTTGCAGAGGGAGCCTTTTTGTCACATTATCGCCGTTCGGTCTCTGCCCACTTCTTGCGGCAAAAAGACAAAAAAAGCTGCGCCGATGCCGTCATGCACTGGCGCAGCTTTTGTAGGCAGGCAACGAACTCCAGAGACTACGAGAGTTCGAAGGCCAGGAACAGCGTTTGCCCCTGACGTTCCATTCGCAGCAGGACGGTTTCCCCTTTCTGGAGGGAGCGCACCGCCGTTTGCAGGGTTGATGCGTTATTAATAGGGGTGTGATTCAGCTCGCGAATTACATCGCCCGCGCGAACACCGCCCTCATCCGCTGCACTCCCGGGACGAACTTCGGTCACCAGCGCCCCAGTTCTCGAGGAGAGGTTCATCTCCTGCTGGACATCGGGGGTGATATTCTCAACCGTGATCCCCAATATGCCGTGTTGCTCTTCCCCGGAAGCGCTGTTGTTTTGAGCGACATCGTCCGGCCTCTCTCCGATCGAAACATGGAATGTCAGCTGGTCGCCGTTGCGCAGAACTCTCAGTTCTTCCGGAACTCCCACCTTGGTTTCGGCGACAACCAGCGACAAGTCGCGCGCATCGTGGATCTCCTTGCCGTTGTAGGCAAGGATCACATCGCCGGAGCGCAATCCTGCTCTCGCCGCGGGACCATCTTGATCCACCTGGGCAACGAGTACACCCTTCGGCTCCTTAAGGCCGAAGCTCTTCGCCAACTCCGGGGTCATTTCCTGGATATGCACTCCCAGCCAGCCGCGGGTGACTTTCCCGTTGGCCGCCAGCTGATGGTATATGTTCTCAGCCATGCCAGCTGGTATTGCCAGGCCGATCCCCTGGAATCCACCGCTCTCACTGAGAATCA
>DASQID010000102.1:0-3980 GCA_035631775.1 Acidobacteriota bacterium | reverse complement strand
AGCAACAAAGCCAGCGGGCCTGCGGGCCGCAGCCTGAAAGGGCGCGGCGGCGGGCGCTCGCGCCAAAATGTGAATTTATTCTTGCGCCAGCCCTAAGACAGTTGTCGCATCCTCGTCGTGAGGCCGAGAGTTTGAAGGTTTGCAGTACAGGGATCACCAGATTCGGCTTTATTATCCGCGCCTGTCAGGAGCAAACTGACTGCCTCAAGGAGAAATGCATGCTATTGCTTGGCTATGACTTGGGCAGCTCTTCAGTGAAAGCAAGCCTCCTGGATGCTGAAAACGGCAGGTGTCTGGCTTCTTCATTTCACCCTAAGACGGAAATGGAGATAAAGGCAATCAGACTGGGCTGGGCCGAGCAGGAACCCTCTGTCTGGTGGGCCAGTCTCGTCGAGGCCACGCATGAGGTGCTTCAACAGGCCAGGGTCAAGTCGGGAAACATCGCCGCCATCGGAATCTCCTATCAGATGCACGGCCTTGTTTTAGTGGATAAAAAGAGTCAGGTGTTGCGCCCCTCCATCATCTGGTGTGACAGCCGGGCGGTTGAGATCGGCAATAAGGCGTTCAGGGACATCGGCGCCGACACATGCTTGACAAATCTACTGAACTCACCCGGCAATTTTACCGCGTCCAAGTTGAAGTGGGTAAAAGACAACGAACCCGATCTGTATTCAAAGATATGGAAGGTCATGCTCCCCGGAGATTATGCTGCTCTCCGAATGACCGGGGAAGCCTGCACAACCGCTTCGGGCCTTTCCGAGGGGATCTTTTGGGATTTCCACTCAAACCAAGTCTCCGAGGCGATCCTTGACTACTACGGATTTGATCGCTCCTGCCTCCCCGATCCGCTGCCGACGTTTTCGGTGCAGGGAAAACTCCTGCGCTCGGCGGCGGCTGAACTGGGTCTTGCTGTCGGCACACCAGTTTCCTATCGCGCGGGGGACCAGCCAAACAACGCTTTTTCCCTGAACGTACTGAATCCTGGAGAGATTGCCGCGACTGCCGGTACGTCCGGCGTAATCTACGGCGTAAGCAGCGAAGCCAGGTGCGACCGGTTGAGCCGGGTCAACATCTTTGCCCACGTGAACCATCAAGCAGGCCAGCCGAGGCTTGGTGTGCTTCTATGCATCAACGGCACAGGCATTCTGAACTCCTGGATCAAGCGAAACCTGTTCGACCAGACCGACTATTCGGGCATCAATGATCTCGCGGCCGGCGTCGCCCGTGGTTCGGGTGGCCTGATCGTCTTGCCATTCGGAAACGGGGCGGAGCGGATGCTCGGGAACCTTGATACCTCATGCATTATTTCGAATCTGAACTTTAACCTTCATAGCAGGTCTCACCTGGCAAGGGCGGCGCAGGAAGGAATCGTCTTCTCCTTTAAACTCGGCCTCGGCATCATGGAAGGCATCGGCATCCGACCGTCAGTGATCCGCGCAGGACATGCGAACATGTTCCTGAGCCCACTATTCAGGCAATCCCTTGCGGATCTCACCGGAGCATCCATCGAACTCTATAACACCGACGGATCCCAGGGCGCGGCGCGAGGGGCGGGCATCGGCGCGGGAATATACAAATCATTTGCGGAGGCATTCGGCGGACTCGAGCGCATCCTCACCGTGCGTCCCGATGCTGCCGGAGCCCGCGATCTGATCCCCTTCTACCATAACTGGCGAGAGTTCCTCGAGAAACAAATCCAGGGTTGTGGTGTAGGTTCTTGAAAAGAATCGGGCACTGTCCCACGCGCAGCACTTCCTGCCCGCACCAGCGAAAGATCAGCCGGGCGCGTGTGGGTTCCCCCCCGATTTTTCATGATGAAGAACAACCGAGTACCTGCTTTGAGCGGGTCTTGCATAACTCGTGTGCGGACGAAACCCGTCCGAGTGAGGAAGGTGCCAAGGCACAAGAATTATCCGCGCCTTGCCGCGCATGCCTATCACAGGTTGTTGCTCGCGACGGGTCACGGACCCGTCGCCACAAGAGTCCGGTTAACACAGTGTCAAAATCGAAAATGGATTTGAACCACGACAAGGATTTGCGCGGTCGGGTTAATGGGAGGATGAAGATTATGAACCTCGGCCTGCGAGTGTGCTGTACTTCATTCGCTTTCGTTGCATGCCTGGGATCGATGATGACAGGAGCAGCCATCAGCCATAATGGTCACGCTTCCGGCTATCTCTGGCACCGCGACGCACAGACGGTGGGGCTGCTGAAGGAAGGGAAGACGGTCTGGCAGTTCAACTATTCGCCCGGGCTCTCGAAACCCTATTTCCATCCTGTGGCGCTGCCGGGCGGTTCCGATTTAACCTGGTTGAGCCCGCCCGACCACCCTCACCATTTCGCGCTCTTCTTCAGTTGGAAATATCTGAACCACGTCAACTACTGGGAGGAGCCTGCCGGAGTGCCGGATGGTGCCACCAAATGGTCCAACGTCAGGATCGAGACGCGGCCGGACTTTTCGGCGCGCATCACAATGGATCTGCAGTACCACCCGCAGCGGACAACAGATGTGGTTCTCAGCGAGAAGCGTGCCATCCGAGTTTCGCCGCCCACTGCCGACGATTCCTATTTCATGGATTGGCGCCTCGAATTTACCTCCGGCGACCAGGATGTAGTAATGGACCGCACACCGCCAGACACAACCCCCGACGGCAATGCCCGGGGCGGCTATGCCGGGCTCTCCGTCCGTCTCTCCGGGCAGTTGTCGGATCCGCGTATAACCTCGACGGGGGATATCGGGACATTGCAGAACAATCGCTACGGCTTTGCGGCTGGGGCCGCCGAATTCAGCGGTGAGATCGATGGGGGACAGGCCGGCATTGCATTTCTCGATCACCCCTCGAACCTGCGTTCGCCCACCCGCTGGTATGGCATCATTGACAAATCGGTTCCATTCTGGTTTCTCAACGCTTCCCTGCTTCAGCTCGAACCCTACACTTTGGCTGCACGCCGGACGCTGGACTTACGCTATCGGGTCATTGTCCATCCTCAGAGGTGGGATGCGGCTCGGCTGAATGAGGAATACGCCCGATATGTCGAGGAGGAAAGGAGGAACTAAAAGACATCTCTTGGCGCCTTTGCATCTTAGCGGTGGCTTTTTAAAAAGCCACCGCTGAGACGCGAAGGAACGCAAAGAATCCCTGGCAAATTGAACGAACGAAACGCTAAGGGTAAACGCGCTGATAGCTTACAAAGGCTACGCTCTTGCTGTCCGGCGACCACGATGGGACATTGATCGTACCCTGGCCTCCAAACAGTTTGGCCAAGATCTGGATCTGACCGCCGGCTGCAGGCATCAGTCGCAACATCACATCCTGGTTCTCCGGGTGCCCTTTCACTTCCTTCGGATAGGTGAGGAACACGATCCACTTGCCATCCGGAGATGGATGTGCGAACCAGTTGTTGTACTCGTCGGAAGTTACTTGCTCCTGTTGGCTCCCGTCGGGCTTCATGCGCCAGATCTGCATCGTGCCGGTTCGTTCCGAGTTGAAGTAGATAAGCTGCCCGTCAGGGGAGTATTCCGGACCGTCGTCCAATCCCGGCGCCGTTGTCAGTCGTTTTTCCTCACCACCAGCAGCCGGTATTGTATAAACGTCAAATTCCCCGTTCCGCTCGGCGCAATAGGCGAGCGCCTTGCCATCCGGCGACCAGCCGTGCCAATAGGAGGGAGCCAGGGGAGTGACTTTCCGTGGCGCACCACCGGCGATCGGGAGGATGTATATACGCGATCTCTTATCCTCGGTCTGGTCGCTTATGGCGAGTTGCATTCCATCGGGAGAGATGCCATGGTCATTGTTGCATCGAATCGCCGAGCCCGTGTCTATCAGGCGCGGCTGGCCGCCGGCAACCGGCAGTAGGTACAGGCGCCCGCTGTTGTTGAATATCAATGATTGGCCGTCAGGCATCCAGTTGGGCGCTTCGATCCGGTCCTTCGTGTGATAGATCACGCGCCGATCCCCTGAGGCGATCGGGACCGATTC
>DASQID010000101.1:0-8048 GCA_035631775.1 Acidobacteriota bacterium | reverse complement strand
TGCGGCACGGCGAAAGGCTGTTCAATTACAGCAGTATCAGCTTCCAGAAGCAGTTGAGCTGCAACACATGCCATCCCGAGCACCACATGGATGGCCTGGTGTACGACATCGTTGCTCCGGAGGAAGGCATCGGGCGCAGTCTCGTCGACAACCGGACGATGCGGGGCATCGCGGAGACCGGGCCGTTCAAGTGGAGCGGCAAGAATCCGACGATTGCACGTCAGGACGGACCGAGAGCCGCCCAGCTTTTCTTCAGATCCCACGGGTTCGAGCAGAACGATCTCAAGGCCATCACGCATTTCATCGAGTCGCTGCCGCTGCGCAAGAGCCGTTACGCCCCAGCCGACGGGCGGCTGAATGAGTTTCAGAGGCGAGGCAGGCTGCTGTACGAACGCGCCTATAGCAAGGACGGGCGCTATATCCCGGTGGCCAACCGATGCCTCACCTGTCATGCCGCTCCATACTACACGGACAAGCAGGTGCATGATGTCGGCACTCAGGTATATTCCGACGACAGTGGGGAATTTGATACGCCGCAGATCGGCGATACATACGAGACCGCGCCTTTTCTCCACGATGGCCGCGCAGACACGCTCGAGGAGATCTGGACCATTCACAATCCCAATGACACGCATGGCCAGACAAACGACATGGCCAAGGAGAACCTGAACGACCTCATCGAGTACGTTAAGACTCTCTGGATCGGCGAACCACTGTCGGACAAGGACCTCTTCGCAGCTCTCTTCGCCAGATCGGCCTCGGGCATCTACCGGTTGAAGGTAGAAGACCCCGAGAAGACCACCACCCCGCCCGCTAAATACGTCGGCAACGAAGTGTGCGGCACCTGTCACACTCGGGAGTACAAGCTGTGGCTGGGAACCAAGCATGCCCGTACCTGGGTGATGCTCGGGATGGCGGACAGAGCCGCGAATGTGGGGGCTCAGCTCGAGATGAAGGCTTCGGCACCGCAATTCAGTGCAGTCTGCCTCGGGTGCCATGGTACCGCGGCAGATGTTCCGGATGGGTATCGTGCAAACACTTTTCACATCGAGGACGGCGTTCAATGCGAACGCTGCCACGGCCCCGGCGAACGCTACGCGACCCGGGAGGCGATGAAAGACAAGCAGATGGCTATTTCTCTTGGGCTCCGGCTTCCGGACAGAACCCTTTGCGTGGAGTGTCATAAGGCCAAGCCCTCTCACGCATTCATGGAAAAGAAACCGTTCGACTTCGACACGTCCTACAAAAAGATCGTGCACATGCACTGACGTAACCATTGCAGATTGCAGATTGCGAATTGAAATATGCAATCTGCAATTCGCAATCTGCAATTAGTAAGGGGAGGCGAGGAATGAAGAAGCTATTGATCGGTATCATCCTGCTATGCGGAATCGCGGCGACGGCAGCCGATGAGCCTCTGCCACGCGTCTACAAGTATTGGGAATCGTTTCACAAGGAAGACGGACTGCCGGCGGATAAGGTTTATGCGATCGCCGTCGACGGGGACCGCATATGGGCGGGAACAGAGAACGGCCTCGCGCTTTACGAAAACGGCAAGTGGACCACTCTCAGTGTGAAGGACGGTCTCGCCTACCCGGCTGTTCTTAGCATCGCGATCGATCCCGCGAGCGGGGATCTCTGGCTCGGCACGATGAAGGGCCTTTCCCACTATTCCGGCGGGCGATTCGAAAACTTCACACAGTTCAACAGCGGCCTGCCGAATGACGTGGTCTTTGGCGTGGCCGTCGAGAATCAGAATGTCTGGACGGCAACCACGGCGGGAACGGCGCGCTACCGTGTGCGTGACAAAAAATGGGATGTCTATACTCCCGCCAATTCTCCCCAGCATGAACCCTGGGGATATTTCGTCACGTACGGCGATGGCAGGGTTTATGCGGCTTTGTGGGGTGGAGGCGTGCTCGAATTCGACGTCAAGACCGAGGCCTGGAGATCGTGGCTGGATCCGGACGGCGAGATGGAATACGACCTGTTCAGGGACGACGGGCTCATTCACGTCATTACGACCAGCGTGAGCTATGTCGACAAGGTGCTGTGGGTTTCGACTTACTTCGGCATGAGCCGTTACGACGGACGCAACTGGCGCGGTTACATGGATCACGACTCGGGCCTGGCCAGCAACTTCATCAACTTCGTGAAGGCTCGCGGGCGTGTGGCCTGGGTGGGCACCGACAAGGGGCTGAGCGTCGTCAACGGCGATACAAATCGCTGGGTTACGTACACTCCGGCCGATCCGGCGTGGGCAAAGAAGCAACTCCCGCCGGTCGGTCCGATCGAGGGCACGAAGGGTTGGGTCGCAAAAATCTACGACGACAACAAACTCCTCGAGACGATACCAATGGAACATGGTCTTGCAAACAACCACGTCTACGGAGTCGACTTCCAGGGAGAAGACATCTGGGTTGCCACCTCCAAAGGCATAAGCCACGGAACTCTGGCACAACCGAAGACCGAGAGGAGTGCGCATGAATAGTCAGTGGAAGTCACGGATAGGGGCGGCATTGCTCGTCGTCGGTGCCGTTTTTGTACTCGGATTCGGACAGAAGCCCGAGCCGGCACCTCCACAGAATAAGAAGATATCCGACGAAAAAAGCAAGGGCGAGGAAACCATCTACGGCAACACGCCGGAAGATCTCAAGCCATTCGCAAAGTACGTCAGTGAACCATACAAAAAGTTCTGGGTTCCCAGCGACAACCCAGTCGAATTCTGGGGACCCGGCAGGGATAAGCCTGAGCCGGAAGTCGACACGGTAAAAATCGGGATAATAGCTCCCATTACCCGAAGCTATGAGACATATATCGGACAGTCCGTGCTTCACGGCATGCAGATGGCTATTGATGACGCGAATGCTTCCGGCGGATATAAGGGCAAGAAATTCGAAACGGTGCTGAAGAATGACACGGGCTTGTGGGGTGCCCCCGCCAACGAAATAATCACCCTCACTTACGATGACAAAGTCTGGGCTGTCATCGGAACCGTGGACGGAGCAAATACGCACATCGCCATTCGCGTGGCTCTGCGCACTGAAATCCCGATAATGAATGTCGCTGATCTGGATCCGACGCTGGTTGAGACCAAGATCCCCTGGATCGTCAGGGTGATCCCTGACGACAGGCAAATGACCTACACCATTGCCTACTACGTCTACAAGCAGCTTGGGCTGAACAGCGTTGCTATCCTGCGCGCCAACAACCGGTATGGACGTTTCGGGGTAACCCAATTCCGCAAGAGTTCGATCAAGCTGGGCAAGCCCGCCCCGATCGAGATCAATTACGAACCCAACTATGACAAAGTCAATCCGAACTTCGACGTTCAGATGTCCAGGCTGGCAGAGGTGAACCCCGATGCCGTAGTCTTATGGGCCGATGCCGAAGCGGCTGGAGTCCTCGTAAAGAAGATTCGCGAGCGCGGAATGAAGTTCCCCATCTTCGCGTGCGAACGCATCGTACACCCTGACTTCCTCAAGGCGGCTGGACCGGCCGCCGAAGGCGTGGTCGCGACCTATCCCATGAATCTTGAGTCCCGCGATCCGAAATACCTGGAATTCGTAAAGCGATACGAGGAGCGCTTCCAGGCGAAGCCTGATTGCTACGCGGTGCACTCTTACGACGGCACGATGATAACCGTCGAGGCGATACGGAAGGCCGGCCTGAACCGCTATCGCATCATGGATGCCATGGCAATGACGAAGCACTGGGACGGCATCTCCGGGCCAATCGACCTCGACGAAGCACTAAGCAACCGGAGGCCGGTAACTGTGGCCACCGTAAAGGACGGGAAGTTCGTCTTCGGGCTTCCAAAGATGAACAAAACCTTCTGACAATTTACGATTGACGATTAACGATTGGGTGCAATCGTCAATCGTCAATCGTAAATCAGTGGACCAAATATGCTGGCATGGCTACTAACGGCAATCCTCGCATTCGTTGCGCAGCAGCCCTCGAAACCTTATGCCGATTTCTCCGACAAAGGGTCGGGGTTCTACGGCGCGGGCCGTGAGGTGCCCGATCCCGTCGATCTGAAGACCGTGCGCATCGGTGTCCTCGCTCCTGAAAAAAACCCGGAAGGTCTGCAGATTCGCAATGCCGTTCAGATGGCCTTGGACGAGGTCAACAGGAAAGGCGGATACCACGGAATTCCCTACGAGATGGTTTTTCGAGCGGATGACGGTCCTTGGGGAGTCGCCGCACAACGCGTGGTAGATCTCGCCTACGAGGACAAGGTTTGGACGATTATCGGCGGATTGGATGGCCAGAGGACGCACGTCGCTGAGCTGGTGGTCAGCAAGGCCTGGGTGCCTGTGATCTCACCAGCGGCTACTGACACCTCGGTCGATTATGCGAATGTCCCCTGGGTGTTCCGCTGCCCCCCTGCCGACAGCCACCAGGCCGATTTGCTCATCGGCTATGCGCAAAAACAAGGCTATAAACACGTTGTCGTGCTGACCGAGCTTCAGAGAGATGGCCATACCGGCTATCTCAGGCTTCAGGACAAAGCGGACCAGCGTCACTTCTCTTTTGAAGCCCATTACGAGTTTCCGGCCGCCAATCCTGAACAAGTGGTTCCCCGGCTGAAAGAAACCGAGCTGGACGCGGTGATTCTGTGGGGGAGTGCCGCGCCCGCGCTATCGCTGCTGCGTGCGCTGCGGACATCGGGAATCTCGGTTCCCGTGCTTGCGCCCTCCATGCTTGCCGTACCGGAGACCGCGGCAGGGGCCGCCTGGGTCGGGAATCTCGTGGTCTCCGCGCCTTGCGATCTGAGCCGGCAGGATCCTGCGGCTACCGCATTCTCGGACAGGTTCAGTACCCGTTGGGGCGTGCAGCCTTCGCCGGTGGCTTTTTTCTCCTACGATGCCGCCCGCATGGTTATTCGCGCGATCGAGCTGACGGGGCTGAACCGGATGCGAATTCGCGACGAACTGACGCAGATCTCCTTTGATGGCCTCGCCGGCAAAATTCAGTTCAACTCGCTCCGTGGAAACACCGCTGAACCCTATCTCCTGACCCTCAAAGCCGGCAAATGGCGTCGGCTGGAATAACTTCGTCTTCGGTCTGCAGCTCAATGAAAATAGAGAGTTGCGTTTTCGAGGGTCTTTGCCTCGGGGCGGCCGAAGGCCGCCGGCAGCACCACTAGCTCTCTATTGGCCGTTAAACGGAAGCCCGTGCACCCCGGTATACCAATGACGTCGCCCGCCGCCTTGAGACACGGCGTCAGCCAGTTATTCACCGGGGGTCCTTCAGCCTTGTAACCCTTGCTCAAATCGGGTCCGAATTGATCTTGATATAGAGGTCGACTTCACTCTCCACCGCTTTGCGGCAATCGCCGTGTGGGCGTCCGTTGTGTGCTCCGTGCCCAGGTAGCTATAGACGTCGTCCGGCTCTGACGCTCGGACCTTGCCGGAAAGCCGACGCCTCATTCTGCCGGACGTTTTTCGTTGTCAAGGCTTTCTCTATGTGATAGAGGTAGAAGACAATAGTCGGCTAATTGGAGCGCAATGATGGCCGTTTCCGAGAACTCGGATCGGAGTCTCCAGCGCAAGGGCACCTCGTCCATATCGTTCGGGCCTGCCCTTTACCGTTGAGGTTGCGACGTCCGGGCATGTGGTCATCGGCGACGGTCGACGTCGAACGGTTGTGAGGTCATCCGGCAGATTGATCTCCAATATGGCCGCGGCGGGATTAGTTCATGCAGGGAATCCCAGCCAATTCTTATGTTCCTGGCTGGATGCAGATTGCGCCGGTCGAGCGAGGCTGTGAAGGGCAGCGGAGGATTCGCTGGCTCGCAGGCGGCAATAAGTCACGTACAACAACTTCTCTTTTTCGCAAGGAGAGTGAACATGAGATTTCGAGGAGTTCTGGTAGCAGGACTGTCCGGTCTCCTGTTTCTGATGATCGGCGCTGGCCTCGTATTCGGTCAGGGCGGATCGGGGACTATCAATGCGACAGTTTATGACCAGTCCGGCTCCGTGGTGCCGAACGCCCAGATCACATTGACCCGCGAAGGAACGGGCGACATCCGGCGTATCCAGAGCAATAATGACGGCTTTTTTTCGCTCGTGGCGCTGCCGGTAGGCACCTATACAATTGAGATTGAATATGAAGGTTTCAGCAAATGGATCCAAAAAAGCATCGCGCTGACGGCCAATGATAAGGTCAGCGTGAGCAACATCCAACTTACCCCGAAGTCGATCTCTCAGACCGTGGAAGTCACCGCCACAAGTGAGGTGGCTGTTCCGGTTTCCAGCATCGAGAAATCCGCTGTGATTGAATCCAAGACGATACAGAACGTCTCCATCATCGGACGAAGTGCGGTGGAGATGCTTAAAATCCTCCCCGGGGTGGTCATTCCGGAAACCGACGACTACCAGGTGGCGAGTTTTGGGGCCGCTGGAATAGGAACCGCTCATGTGACTGGAATCCGCCAGGATTCAGTTTCTATGTCCGTTGACGGTTCCAATACCCTCGACATCGGGAGCAACAGCGGTTCGAACGTCACTCCAAACGTGGAAATGGTCCAGGAAGTCAAAGTGGAAACAGCTGCCATGAGCGCAGAGAATGCCCGCGGCCCTGTCTCGGTCAGTGCCACATCCAAATCGGGAACAAAGGATTTCCATGGAGAAGGATATTTCTATGCCCGACATTACAACCTGAATTCGCAGGACTGGCAGGCCAACCGGTATGGTTTTGACAAGCCCAAGAGCAAGTTCTTCTATCCCGGATTCAATATCGGCGGTCCCGTGCTGATCCCCGGCACTGGCTTTAACAAGAACCGTGACAAGCTCTTCTTCTTTGCCGGATTCGAGTGGAACCGCCAGGATGTGGATTTGGGAATTGACTCCAACAAGACCTGGGTCCCTACCGAGAAAATGCGGAAGGGCGATTTCAGCGAACTTAAGGGAGGCGCTTATCCTCTCAGCGGGTACGATACAAATTCGCTGCCCGGCACTTCCATAAATGGCACGCCCTTTTACGACAGCAATGGAGTGATCCTGAACCAGTCACTCATGGACCCCGGCGGGAAAGCCATGATGAATATGTACCCGCTGCCTAATAAGAATCCCGCCACTAACAACGGGTACAACTATATTTCACAGCTGATTGTTCCGCAGAATCGGAACCAGCAATTGGTGCGTATCGATTACAGCATTTCCGACAGGACCAAGCTCTACACACGCTTTAACCATGAGGGCGAAACTCAGTCCTGGCCATATTGCTTGTGGTGGAATAATGGTAACCAGGTTCCCTCACCAACACCGGTGACAGGCACTCTGCGGTCCTACTCCAGTGCAACCAATCTCGTCTCGGTATTGAATCCAAGCACCACCAACGAGGTGGTGTTTTCTACCACCTATTACAATCTGCCCTTCGATTATGCGGATCCGACCAAGATGTCCCGGTCAAGTCTTGGCTACCCGTACAAAGGGATGTTCAAAAACACTGACGTCCTTCCCAACATCACTGACTGGGGTGGCGGAGTCGCGACCATGTACCAGCCCGGCGGTTTTCCCCGCAATGCTGTCAAGTGGACTATCTCCGCAGACGACAACTTCAGCAAGGTCATTGGCACGCATTCACTGAAGTTCGGATTCCACCACGAGTTTATCGAGAACTCGGAAGGAACAGCCCTAGCCGATATGGGGACCTTAACGCCAACCAACTGGGGCGGCTATACCACCGGCAATGCTTATGCAGACTTATTGGTGGGCTATATAGGTAGCTACGCGGAAACAAACCAGAACTTCAATGTTGCCACCCGCCAACTGGAAACCTCCTTCTACGCCCAGGACAGTTGGAAAGCGACGCGGCGGCTGACGTTAGAACTGGGGGCGCGCTTCTACCACCTCGGTCAGCAATATAATCCTGAGGGATTGTTCGCGGCCTTTGATCCGTCCAAGTACGACGCCAGCGCGCCACTGACCAAATATACGGGAGTCGTAGCGAAGTATCGGGGGGACAATGTCTCCGATTCCATATGGAACACCCCGGCCTTGAAGGTTGCTCCTCGCATCGGCTTTGCCTTCGATCTTACC
>DASQID010000100.1:0-9168 GCA_035631775.1 Acidobacteriota bacterium | reverse complement strand
GACCGAGGGGAGAAGGACAGCCCCATGCATCCAGGGAAGCCTGCGTCGCGCGTTGATGAGGCCTCCTTGCTCTGGTTGGTGGTTCTCTCTCCGTGCAGTTCAGCCAAAGATTTGAAACCGGAGGCAACGACGATCGAGGTCAGGCGCAACTTCCGAAATCTCAGACCATTGCTATCTCCGCATGTGGAACTTTCCGTTGATGCCAGACGCTACGATCTATGGTGTACAACAGCGTCTTCCAGGTTTCATGCTTCGAGGCGGAATCAGGCGCCAGCCGATTCGAGTCTCCCGCAATTCATGACGGTCGATTATGTGAGGGTCTATCAGAAGATTCCCTGACATCACCGCCACGGATCCAAGGCGCGAGGCACGCAGACGAAATGGCACCGTGACAGCCGGGGGATCCGGGAACTTAGGGCTGGCGCAAGAATAAATTGACATTTTGGCGCGAGCGCCGGGCGGGCAGATTCGAGGCGCCGCGACGCAGGCGATGTCGGTGCACATCGTCGAGGAGCGGCGACGAAGCAGATGCCCGCCCGCCGCCGCGCCCCTTCAGGCTGCGGCCCGCAGGCCCGCTGGCTTTGTTGCTCGCTGCTCACATACCACCCCGGGTATAGCTCGTCGCTCGCGCCTCGCCAGCGGGCCTGGGGGCCAGCAGCAAAATGTGAAGTTATTCTTGCACCAGCCCTTAGCCCCGGTGGATGAGCTAAAACGCATCGGCGAAGGGCATCTCACACGCGCGATCGGGCGGCGCGGCCGGCGGCGGACAGATTTGCCAGCCGCATCTCGGAATACTTGCGCGAGAGGATTACTCCTTGCGCTCCCGCTTTCAACGCCGCCAGCGTCGCGTCGTAGGTGTCCTCGGGTGTCGCCTTCCTGCTGCCCGCCCCTGTCGGAATTCCGATGTCGATGCCGGGAAGGATTCGGCACTTCCCCTGAACGCCGGCCAGCGCGCGCTGTGTCTCGCGGTACACATAGTCGGCGGAGAGTCCCGTGACTGCCAGTTCGTCGTAGCCTCTCTCACTGTAATTCAAGAGGTAGTTGTTGAAGCGCATCAGGTCGTCCTTCGGGACATCCCTGAATATGGTCGAGCCGATGTTGTCGATGTAGCGCGCATAGCGTTCGCCGCCGCAGTTGTTGTACACCACAATCTTCAGGAAGTCGGCTTTCCCGGCGAGATCTTCGTAGCTGCGGGTTGCACGGAACACAGGATTGAACGAGTTTACGTGTTCGATGTGGAAACCGACCTGGAGGCTCGGCCGCACTGCTTTGACCGCAGCTCGCACCTCCGCAAGTATCCTGTGCTTGGCTTCGTCGAAAAGCTTGTCCCACAAGAGAGTCTCGGGATACTCGACGAGAATTCGCCAGAACTCGACGAAATACCCGTCCGTCGGACGTGTGCCTACCAGAGAATTCCGGACAAAACGGTCGAGCGCCAGATATCCCTGCCGCACTCGTTCGAAATCGATTCCCCTATCGCCGGCGGCCTGCTTGTGGTGATCGCAGAAGCAGGTGACTCGAGACGAATCTATGCGCTGAGCATGACTTGCGCCCAGCGCGTTCAGGAGTGAACCGTTACGCTCGTTGAAGAAGAGAATCCCGTCGATGTCGTAGGAGCTGCATAGGTCGGTCACCAGCGCCGTCCAGAACGCGCGGATGTCCGGGTGCAGCAGGCACGTCGTTCCAGTCCTGCGCCCGACGATGTCTACCTCAACAGCATCGCGGATTCCCGGTACATCGGCTCGCCAAACGTCCTCGACCGAGCAGAACAGCTTCATGCCGCGCTTTCTAGCTGAAGGCAGGACGGCGGAGACGATGTCCAGGTCCCCGTGGTCGGGCGCTCGTGTCTGCTTGACAGAGGTCCGCTCATAGAATGCGGCGTGGGGCGTGGCGTAGTTGCCGCCGTGAAAGAATTTTTCGTCCGACTCCTGCGCGCCGTGGTCCGGGAATACCTGGCCCGGAATCTGGCGCCCGGCAAGCCCGCGGCCGTAGGTGAAAGTTGTGAGGAAGATAGCGTTGACCGCCCCGCGCTCCTGGAGGATATCCAGCGTGCGGTCGACCCCCTCATCCACGAATGAAACAGCTCCCACCTGGATGCCGATCGTCTTCGGCGCAGGCTGTTGAGTGACAGCCACCCCAGCGGCGAGTGCAGTGGATGCCAGGAACTCGCGGCGTGTCAGAGTTGCCATAGACTGCTTTCCGGATTTCACAGGATTTCCTCCTTAGCAGCCCGCCATTGTAACCGAAATTGGTGCCAGGCTAGACTTTCCCCAATTTCCACTCTCCGGGCGCGCGCGGATCTAGCGGAAATTGGGGAAAGTCTAGCCTGACACCAATTTCCTGGAAACGGCGGGACGATGGGTAGAGAATCTCGCCATGACGGCGATCTTGAGAATTCCTGCTGTGGTCTTTCTTGTGTGGGGTTTAGCATTCCCCGCCGATCCCATCCGCGTCACTGACGCCTTCGAGTCAGGCAGCCTCGGTCTTTGGCGCGTCGAAGACGGCACCCGTCTGATCATCATTCCCGTGACAGAGTACGATCAGGATCACATTAATTCGGCTGTGACCTGGTTCTATGGCCGCCTGTCCAATGTTTTTCACCGTGAGGTGACAATCCAGCTTGAAGGGCTGGACTATACGGTCTACAACGGACGAAAGGGAAACGTTCTACCTTTCGAGCGCAACACGGTCCCCGTGTTCTCCTATGATGGTCTGGTGTGGGAACGCTTCACCGATTGCTCTTTCCGGAAGGAGGATCGAACATTCCGAATCCGGCAAATCTTCAGCCGCGACACTGTGTGGATCGCCTACATTCCCCCGTACACATTTTCGCGGCTGGAATCACTCCTCGATGAATTGCGGGCACACCCTACCGTAAAGATCGAAACCATCGGACAGTCGGTCGAGGGCAGGCCACTGTACCTGGTCAACGTCTCAGAGTCCGGACAAACCGTTGACAGCCGGCCGGTAGTCTGGGTGGTGGCGCGGCAACACGCGTTTGAGGCTGGCGGCTCCTGGGCTGTCGAGGGTCTGTTGCGATTCCTGACGGGGCCGGACCCGGAGGCGGAGTCTCTACGAAAGCAGATCCTTTTCAAGGTGTGTCCCATGCTGAATCCGGACGGAGTGGTCAGAGGAGGAACAAGGTTCAACGCGCGCGGAATCGATCTGAATCGCCACTGGCACTCGAATGATCCACTGTCGACAGATGTGAAATCGGCTCCCGAAATTGCCCAGGTGAAGCGCGCCGTCTCGAGTTGGCGCGCAAATCATCGCCTGGACCTGTGGATTAACATTCACAACAACGACATGGTCTGGAACGACGACGGGGACTACATCCGGTTCGCACCCCCGGACCGAGAAGCCGGAGCCCGGCGCCTCGAGGCTCTTCTTCGTCAGGAGACGGCCTTCACAGGCCCGTTCGAACCGACCGGCGACCGCGCCGCCACTGAAGCTGTCGTCGCAGCTGAAACCGGCGCCCTGAGTTTGCTGATGGAAATGAAAACGGGCTACCTCAGTGGGGCGGATCGGTGGACGGGAGTGGATGTTTTTCTCGCCCATGGCAGAGGCCTGGCGCGCACGGCATCCCGATTCTTCAGCAAGGAGTAATTCCCTTGGGGGCTTCCAGCAGCGGCCCTTTATATAAGAGCTCACCGCCGAGTCGCGAAGAGGCGAAGGAACGCCAATGACCTTTGGTTGCGGCCATGCTCATCGGGATTATTCGAATAGGGCCGACGACGTATTAACCACAATTTCTGCTACTCGAGCACCGTTGGCGAATAGAATAATCCCCATCGTGCGGGTGGCGACGTGGTGAGAGACCTTGCCATAGAACTGACGGACCAGGACGTTCAAGTCGCCGAGGTTTTCCGGCAGCGCGAGCGTGTTGCGGTACTCGTTATCATGTTCACCGATATCGATGGATCGACTCAGCTTCTGGAGGCCGTGGGCGAGAAGGAGTACGCAAAGATACGACGCCACCATGACGAGATAGTACGGTCGACAGTCGAGCACGAATCCGGCGGGTGTTGCATCAAGCAACTCGGCGACGGATTCATGAGCCTGTTCACCGAGCCCTCGACCGCAGTGGAACGATGCCTCCAGATCCACGAGTTTCTTCGCTGCTCGAGCGTACTTAAAATCCGCATTGGGCTCGATATGGGACAGATTGCCATCGAACGTGCGGGCGGAATTACCCGGGATGCCTTTGGGAGATTCGTTAATCGCGCCTCCCGTATCATGGCGGCCGCGTCCGGGGGACAGACCCTGGCAAGCTACCACGTTTGGGACAGCGCGGTTGGCTGGCTGTCAGCCTCGGACGTGGGCTGGCGAACCCTCGGGGAATTGCAGGTGAAAGGATTTGCCAACCCTGTTCGCGTCTACGAATTCTATTCCCTTACCAAGTCCGCGCAGAGCATTGCGGCTGGCCAGCGGCAGGAGGCGCCACATCCTGTTGTTGCCGGAGTCACACCGACCCTGCTGGAGGCTCCGGAAAAAGACTCACGAAGCCTGCCCCCATCACCCGAGCCCTCAGCTCCCCCCTCCGCTCGGCCGCTCACCAAGGACACCACAGAGATGGCCTCCTCGCCGAGAGTTGCCCGGATAATGCGCGGTGTGAGAGTCTCGCTGATTGCGGCGCTAAGCCTTCTAGTCGCTGTCGGAGCACTGACAACAATGCTCCGGCGCTCTCATAAGCCCATGTCTCCGGCGCCGGCGCAGGTCCCTTTGCCCTCCACGTCCATGCCACCATCCCAACCTATGGCTCCGGTTCCGATGCCGGACCTCTCAATTGACCAGGGGACTCCGGAACGTGCTGAAAGCAAGGCCGGATCGCGTCCAACCCAAGTGGAATTTCAACTGCTCGAGAGGCGTTTCAATGAGGCGAAGCGTCTGGGCGACGAAGCCGCCCTCCTGGAACTGCAGGGAGAGTTCGGCCGCATGGCCAGGAAAGCGGCGCCCCAAGCCCGGCGAGCAAAGGAGATTGCCGAAATCGAGATCCCGGCGGAGTTAAGCCGGATTCGAGAACAGTCGGAGGCCCGAAGCAAGGCCGCACAGATCGAAGCTCAGCGGAGGTTCGAGCAGCTTGAGGACCGATTCCGGCAGGCCGGGAGGGAGGGCGACCTGCGCGAGCTTCGGCAACTGCAGGTTCAGTTCGATGGGATAGCGAAAACCACGGCCCCGCAGGCCCTGAGAGCAGGTGAAATCGCAGAAAAGGAGATCCCGGAGGCGTTGCGTCGTACAAGTCTGCGCCGGATACTCAAATGGACGTGTGGATCGGCACTGGTCCTGGCAGCCGCCATCGTCTTCTTCCTGAAGGTGAGACGCCGCCGTCAGCCGCTGCGGTTGTTGTGGCTCGACTCGAGGCCGGAAAAAACCTCCTTCGCGCGTCGGCTCCTCGTGGATGCCGGGCGGCAACTCCACGCCGCATCCGGCGCCGCGAAAGTAGTCACGCTGCTTCTGCTCAACAAGTACGACATGCTCGTCGTCGCAGTGGAAAGCGAGCGAGAGGGGAATCGAAGGCTGCGACTCCTGCGCCGCATATCGCCTCTGGCCCGCAGAGTGGCGGTGGTATTTTTTGCGAACCTGCAAACGGCGCAAAAAGTCGCCGCCTCGGAGTTGAAGATCCCGGGATCTCGCTGTACCGCCAGCGTCGAGGAGCTAACCGAGCTAGCTGCTAGTTTCTGTCGCGAAACTCGATGAATCGCCCGTCAGGTCGGGCCCCGGAGGGGCCAAAGCAAGTAGCCGGGGGCGCAAGCCCCCGGATAGGATATTGCATAATGTCGAGCCCCGGCAGGGGCGAAAGCCCTTGTGCGGCATTAGGTTTCTGTCGCCCCTCCAGGGCTCTGATCTTTCTTGACAATCCCAACCCCGGGCTGCGCTGCGCTTGCCCGGGGCTATTGGCTGGCGCCCCTCCGGGGCGCTTTCGGCGCGATAAAGCAGTTTCGCGACAGAAACTAGCTGAGGTCCGCGCATAATCCTTCACCGTCCTGATGATATTGCGGCGAACCCAGAGCCAAGACAGGCGGTCACTTTTCACGGACGTCGAGTACTTCCCGAACCTTTTGTGCCAATGCGGCGGGTGAAAAGGGCTTCTGGATGAAGTGACCGACCTGTTCCGCATGTAGGTTGTGCGCCGTAAATTCAGGCGAATGGCCCGACATATAGAGTACCTGCATGCCGGGGCATGCCGACAGCAAGTGTTCGCTCAAAGTCAGCCCATCCATCTCCGGCATTATCATATCCGTGATCAGGAGGTCGATTCGTTCCTGATATTGCCCGCGTATCCGAATCGCCGCGTGGCCGTTTTCTGCCGCAAAAACGCGGTATCCGCCCGTCTCGAGCACCTCCTGCACTGCGCTGCGCAAAATCTCGTCATCTTCCACCAGAAGGATAGTCTCAGTTCCACCGCGGGATTGCGTGGTCTTGAATTCTGTCAAGAAATCCTCGGGACGTCGCCCGGTCCGCGGCAGATAGATCTTGAAGGTGGTTCCTTTGCCCGACTCGCTGTAAACCCAGACGCTGCCCCCAGACTGCTTTACGATCCCATAAACAGTCGACAATCCGAGCCCCGTCCCTTTGCCGGATGCCTTTGTAGTGAAGAATGGTTCGAAGATCCTCGTCCTTGTTTCTTCGTCCATTCCGCAGCCCGTGTCGCTGACCGTCACCACGACATAGTCGCCCGGTTTGACTCCAAGGTGGGTGCCGACCTGCTTCTCATTCAGTGTAAAGTTTGCGGTCTCGATGACGAGTTTGCCTCCCTCCGGCATGGCGTCGCGCGAATTGACGGCGAGATTCAGAATGACCTGTTCGACTTGCCCCGGGTCGATCTCCACGTTTCCCAAATCCGAAGCCAGGTTCGTTCGCAACTCAATATTTTCACCGATGATCCTCGCGAGCATTTTCGCCAGATTATCGATTATTGAGTTGAGATTCAGGACTCTGGGCTGCAGAACCTGTTGGCGGCTGAACGCCAGAAGTTGGCGCGTGAGGGCCGATGCGCGCTCGCTGGCTTTTTTGATGCCCTCAACATATGGGAAATATTCCGACGTGTGATCCAGGTTTTGAGAAATGAGTTCGTTGTATCCCATGATGGCCGTGATCAGATTGTTGAAATCGTGGGCTACTCCCCCAGCGAGCTGGCCCAGGGCTTCCATCCTCTGCAACTGCACCATCTGGTCCCTGCTCTTTCGCATCGCATCTTCATCCTGCTTCCTCTCCGTAATGTCCTGAACAGTTCCGATCACCGCGCGAGGCGCCAAGGGCAGGTCCCCGGTGACTCGTCCGCGGATTTCGAAGACCCGATTCATTCCGTTCTGCTCCCGCAAGGTTAGTTCACGTGTGAGAGGACCCTGATCGAGAGCGTTCCTTTCGACAACTTCCCGTACGAATTGTCTTCCCTCGATCTTCAGGCGCCGGGAAAAGAGCGTGTCAGTTGGTGCTACTGGAGCGGGCTTCAAGCCCACAATGCGATACAATTCGTCCGACCATTCCCAGCGGTCGTCGGTAAGGTTATATTCAAAACTGCCGATCTTGATCAGCCGCTCTGTTTCGGCCAAATGTGTTTCTCTGCTGTGCAGCAACCCGTCTTCTGTGTGTTTCCGCGCAATCATCCGGGACACTTTGGCGGCAAACAGTTCCGGTGAATAAGAAGGAAGGAGACAATCGTCGGCACCGGCATTTATTGCCTCAGACAATCGCAGCATTTCAGATGGGCTGGTCGCGACCAGCAGGATCGGAGTCCTGTTGAGTGACGGGTGTTTTCTGAGCAAACGGGAAAGCTCTATTCCGTCTGTAGCTGCGAGTTCAATAGGGCTCATGATGAGATCAGGGGGGTCGACCGACGCGAGATCGAGGCCGGTGCGTCCGTCACGCACCGAAAGAACGCAGTATCCCGACCGCTTCAGCACCGTCTTCAGCGACTCCAACGGATAAGGTATATCATCGATGACTATCACCATATTTCGACGTTCCACTTCGTCCTCCAAATGCAATTCGACCTTCTCGGGCACTGCAATTCAGGTAAGTCCCTCTTTCCCCGCTGAATCCAAGAGGTTGAGTAATTCAGTAAGAATCTCCCTGGCTTTATCCTGAGCCTCCGGTTTGTACAAAACGTAATCTGCTCCTGCTCTGACGCATCTGTCCCTGTACTGCCGGGAAACGTCATCGCTGAAGATCAGGACAAAGAGAGCCCACCTCTCGCGCCTCACCCGCTTCAATATTTCCAGTCCCTTCCCGCTGAACAGATGTATGTCGAGTAAGAGGACGTCTGGCCTGAGCCTGCCGATCTCGCGCACGGCTTCAGTCGGATCCTGCACAGAGCCGAGGATCTCAGTTTTTTTCAATTCAGAAAGCATCCGCTCGAGCCTTCGACAAAACATGGCCGAGCCGTCCGCGACAAAAACTCGCACCCTTTTCGCCCTCTCGCGTTGATGGACCTTGGCCCAATTTGCTTGTTGAGAGTGCCGCCCAAATTACCGGTTCCTGCCGTAAAGGGATCATCACCTGTCTCCGAGAGCAAAAAAGGTTACTCGAATTGTTGGGAATTCGGTATCAGCCACACGATGATTTCTGCGTCGGTTTTTGCCCTGCAGCCGTGTCGTCAAATCCCCTACAGACAGAACATGGCAACGCGGGGATGTGGGGAAGGGATTCTCCGTGTCACCTCGTTCTATTACCCCCTGTCGAGCCCTTAATGGGACCCGCCGGTACGCGGCCGCGCCTGATTATCCTTGGTGCAGACAAAAACCTGAGTGATAAGATGGGGTCGCGGTAAGGATTGCCGACCGCCGCAGTCCCTTTGAGGCAGGATCTGCAATCCAGTCACCATTCTCCGATCCATGGGAACCTGAATGCCCATGCGAAGCAAGCGTCTTTTCCAGACTCTTACCCGTCCAGTATTGTTTGCCGCGGCCTATTATTGCGCGGCGCGGCTCGGGTTGATGCTGATCGTTCATCCTGAATCGGTCTCTGTGTTCTGGCCGGCTGCCGGCCTTTTGCTTGGCATTCTGATCGTGAGCCGAAAGCGGGACTGGCGCTGGATTCTGCCGCTGGCAGTGATATCTCACTTTATTGCCGAGATGTCCATTGTGGTCAATCCGTGGCTCGCAGCCGGGTTTTCTCTGGTTGAGCCGCTCGGGGCTGCCCTGGCCGTGTTGCTGCTGCAGCGAATTG
>DASQID010000099.1:0-13703 GCA_035631775.1 Acidobacteriota bacterium | reverse complement strand
TTCCTGGCGATGATCGGCTGCCACGCCTATAACGGTGCACGCAGTCTTGCCGCTGGCCGTGTGCCAGAGCCGCTTGCCGACGGGGTCCTGATCTCCCCAGTACTTGCGCGCTAGGCCGGCACTGATAATCGCCACTCTCGGGGAACCCTCATCATCCTGGGAGGTAAAGGAACGCCCTCTCTCCAAAGGAATCCCGAGCGCGCTGAAGTAGCCGGGGCTCACCTGTAGATAACCCGCAACGGGCCATTGCCAGGGAGGCAGTTGGGCTTGTCCATCCGTCATGATTCGCGTTCCGGGTGATCCTTCCAACGGAAGCCTGCTGGTGATGCCGGTGGAATCGACGCCTTGAATTGCCCCGACACGATCAAGGAGCTGCCGATAAAATGCTACAACCTGACTGGATTCCGGGCGCCGAGCCTCGGAAAGTACAAGTGACATGGTAAGGACAGGTTCCGGGCGAAAGCCGAGGTTTACGTGCCAGAGGTGAATGAAACTCTTGACGAGTAATCCCGCCCCGGTCAGAAGAACCAGGGAGAGCATGACTTCGCTGATAACAAGAGCGTGACCAAGGCGGCTTTGCCCATGGCCCACGGACGCGCTCCTGGCCCCTTCTTTCAGGCTCAGGTTCAGGTTTATCCTGGACGCACGCAGCGCCGGAACCAATCCGACCAACACTGCCACAAGTCCAGCCGCCAGGAAGGAGAAACTCACCACATGAAGGTCCATCCGGATTTTTGTAATCGTAAACCGGCCTCCGGTGACAAACGAGTTGACAAAATCGATGCCCCACTCCGCCATGAGCAGACCTGCGGCTCCTCCGAGGAGGGAGAGCGCGAGACCTTCGGTTAGCAATTGACGCATGATTCGCAACCGGCCTGCCCCCAAAGCAATCCGGATAGCGATTTCCTTTCCACGTCCGAGGGAGCGCCCGAGCAGCAAATTGGCCACATTCACACACGCAATGAGCAGGACAAATCCGACCGCACCCGCCAAGGAAAGCAATGTTGGCCGGGTGGAGCCGAACAGGGATTCCTGCAGTCTCACAACCAATACGGACCAGCCGGTATTGACGCCGGGGTACTGCTTTTGCAGCCGGCTGCTGATGGTGTCCATTTCAGCCTGCGCACGTTCGATGGAGATGCCCGCTCTGAGACGAGCGATCGTAAACCAAGAGTGATTGCCACGATCCGCCTGCCAGGGTTTCGGCGTGAGAGGCGTCCACATTTCCGGATCGTACTTGTACCCCATGAAGGTGAAGAGACCGCTGTACTCAGCCGGCATGACTCCGACTATGGTGCTCCGATAGCCATCGAGCCGAATGATCTGCCCGATGACATCACTCCTGCCGCCCAGGTATTTCTGCCAGAAGCCATAGCTGAGAATTACCGCGCGATTGGCGTCTGATGCGCATTCCTCCGCCAGGAAGGTGCGTCCCAGCGCCGGCCCAATTCCCAAAACCCTGAAATATCCTTCCGTAACTGAGAGTCCGGAGACGCGCTTGGATTCTCCGGCACCGCTGAAATTGGCGTCGCCGTAAGCCATTGCCGCCATTTCCTCAAAAGCCCGGCTCTGGGCGTGCCAGTCCACGAAGTTTTGGTAAGTAACCTGGTGTCTGACCAGCTCGCCACCCTGATGCTGCATGTCCCAGAGAGCGACGATGCGTTGGGGTTCCTTGTATGGTAAGGGGCGCAAGAGTAGCTCATCGACAATGCTGAAGACCGTGCTGCTGGCGCCGATGCCCAACCCCAAAATGAGGGTGACAACAATGGTAAAGCCCGGATTTGAGCGCAGCAGACGCCAGGTAAAGAGAATGTCCTGACGGAAAATGGCCATCGTTCCTCCTGAGTCGATGGTTATGATCGGACCTACTATGGATTACGTTGGCAATTTGGGTGCCAGTCGGATTGATGAGACCAAGTGTTTGATTCTGACTTGTTTAGATCTCGAGTCCGACCGCTCCGCAGGATGATGCTTGGGAGAATCTGTTCGGTTCTGGGAAGGGCTTTCTCGATTTCGGACATTGGTGTCAGGCTGAAGCCCGGACCCATATGACGAAGTGGTCCGCCCGGTGGTGCCGGATCCTGCAATGGATTTCGCGATAGTCCTCCATGCGCCGCGGGCGCACCCAAGGTGCGGTCGGCGTCCGGATCGGAATCGGGGTCGCAATCGGGATTCGGACTCGAAGTCGACCATGAGACCGAGACCGACCCCGATACCGATTCCGACCCTGACATTGAGGGAGTTCGTTCTATTTTCGGAGCAGAAGCTAATCAACGACGAGGGGGACGCGCTGGAAGAGATTTGCGTCGTTGACCTCGTCGCGCAAGTGGATCTGGAGCGCGTACCTTCCCCTCTTGAGGCTGCGCAAGGGTATAGCCATCGACACCGTGGCCACGCCTTTTTCGTCCTTCGCCCAGTCGGAGACCTGATAAGGCTGGGACTCAAGGACTTTGCTCTTGTCCTTCAGGAACATGAGGTGCGTCTCCAGCGACGGTTTTTTGGTTTGAGGATCTTCACCGGCGCCGTACACCTGGAAATAGACATACAGCGTCTGGCGACTCAGGAAGATGTTACCGATGCTGGGAACAATGCGTTTGTCTTCGATTTTCAAAGGGTCACTTTTGATTGCGAGCATCCGGAACCTCTCGCCGAAGCCGCTATGCTGCACACCCTGCGAGGTCTCCGCCGTGTCTACCAGTCTGCTGCCGAGCACGATGGAGCTGGTCTGGAGTTTCTTACCATCCATGACAGGCACCTCGAGCGGTTGCTCGAAGCTGCCCAGCTTTCCACTCCTGTTGTCGCGGATCAGGAACTTGAGAGTGTATGGCCCGGGACGCAGCTGGAAACCCGTTGTGTAGAGAATCTGGCCGGCCTTGATCTTCTCCGCTTTCTGAACCGGCAGCCTGACCTGGACTATATCGCGCGCCACGCCGGCCACTTTCCCTTTTGGATCCGTAACCTGCGCCAGGAACTCGAACTGTGCCTCGCGCCGATTGCCCTTCTCTTCGAACTGAACCCCCTCTCCGGCAAGCTGCAGGGATACAGGAACCACGCAGCTGTTTGCGTCTTCCTTGAAGTAATCGGCATCCAGGATAAAAGGCAGATCGGAGAACGGCCTGTCAACCGCCAAAGCCTCCTCCAGCTGCCGGTCCCGTTCCGTCTGAGTCAGCTTGAGGAACTGCTTGGAGGCGAAATAGCCGGGTCGGTATTGGATCTTCAGCTCCGGCCGATTGACTTCCACCCGGATCCTCCGGAATTTGCCGTCTTCCTTGGCATTGCTGGTGTAGTAGCCTAGGACGTAATAGGACTGCGTGTCGGTCACGACCTTGGTAAAAACCAGGTCCAGCTGGTTGGTGTCCTGAAAGGCCGTTCCCCCGGTATCATGCGCCAACGTCGTAAGGGTTTCCTGAGAACTCGAGAGGTTATCCATCTGGCGTGACATGGCCATGCCGGAAAAGAGGGCATTGCCGCGTGGACTCCCCTTGGACGCGGCCCCGCCCGGCGGCAGGGCCACGAGCCCCCGGCTGTCGACCGCGTAGATGGACAGGTTCGACCGGTTTGCCGAATCAACCGTAGAGCGTATCTGGGACTGGTTTTCAATTCCGGTCGTCTCGATGCCGCTTGAAAAGTAAATGAGGGACTTTCGCACCGGCACTTCCCGGTACATCTTTGCCAGTGTCTCGAGCGAAGACAGCCGCCGGTCAGTGTTAAAAATGTTGAACTGCGTGTCGTCGGGTACGTAGTCGTCTTCCGAAGTATCCGGGTCGCCCAGGTCCTCCTGTGTCGCGTCGCCGGCCTCAGTCGGGTTCAGATGCTTTAGCGCATCGAGCAGGACAACGCGGTCGTTGGTGAAGTCCTGGACAATCTGTAGAGTGCTGCTGTAAGTCGCGATTGCCAGCAGATCATACGGCGTGCTCTTCTTTGACACGAAATCCTCAGCCGTTTCGACCGAGCGGATGAGATCTTCTGTCTCGAGGGAGGCAAGATCGAAGAACAGGATGATGAGTCGTTTGTCCTGCACCTCCTCCGGTTTACGCTCCGCTGTGGGCGTGGTGCCGAAGTTTACTGTGGGCTTGGACGGCTGCGCTTTCGGCGCGCTTTCCTCGACCGACTCTTCGCGCGACACCGGAATGTTCTCGAGAGAAAACGTCACGATCTGCTGGGGGACATTGTCTTCATAGACGGTGAAGTCCCCCTTGTTCAAATCACGAATCGGGTTCCCCTTCTTGTCCCGGACGGTCACATCCACCACGACGAGGTTTGATTGCACCTTGTATGTGGGAGCCTCCCGCTGGCGCGCAATCTGGTCCTGGTCCTGATTGGCCTGAGGCAGTGAGAGGAGCGCGCCCGGGGCGCTGCAAACCAGGAGGATCAAGAGTTTCACCGGCAGTTTTATCTTGTGATTCATCAGTAACTCTGATTTTCGAGATTCTTTGTGTTTAATACCCCAAATCCCAGGTTAGGGTCTGTCAATGAATAACGTTTGCACTTTGGCGCGAGCGCCCGCCGCCGCGCCCCTCGGGCCTGAGGGCCAGCAGCAAAGTGTAAACGTTATTCATCATTGACAGACCCTCAAAAGTTTATCCGCAGATTGAAAGTCATCTGACGCATCGGGCGAACACTCGTGACCTGCCCGAAATTGAGTGCGTTAATGACCGTCGAGACGCCGCCCCAGTTCGGGTGATTCAAGGCGTTGCTGACCTGCCATGTGAGGTCAACCCGGCGGTTGTTGTCGTCAAGGCGGAAGCTCTTGCGCATCGACAGGTTCAACTGATTCGTACCCGGTCCCGAAATGGTATTTCTCCCCGCGTTTCCAAACAAACCCGGCTGAGGTATCGCGAAGGCCAGTGTGTTGAAGAAATGAGCGGTGGTTTGGCTGCTGCCGCTGAGCACCGGTGAAGCACCAGTGCTGTCCGGCCTCTCCGAAGCGCTCGAGCCGGTGCCGCTGTTGTTGGTGACATTTCCGAGCAGGCGCGCGGTGAGAGGGGTTCCGCTGTACAATTGGTAATTGCCGTTCAGGCTCCATCCGGCAATCAACTTCTGAACGAATGGCGATGCGCCGGCGAAAAACTTGCGGCGATCCCCGAAGGGGAGTTCGTAGCTGAAGGAGTTGTCGAACCGGTGTCTCTGGTCGAAGCTGCTGAGGGACCTTTCCGCGTCGATGTCCCGATCGTTCTGCACCACCACTAGGCTTCCTCCGCCGACACCGGAGGTATCGTCTATGCTCTTTGAGAGAGTGTAGGCGCTCTGCAGACGGAAGCCCTGGGAGAATCGGCGCACCACCTGCACGCGCCCGCTATGAAGGATTGAATTGGCTCCTGCCTGCTGATAGAGAAAAATGCCGGCGTTGCTGATGCCTAGATTGTCTTGCGTGCTTCCCGGCGAGATTCCCGAAGGGGCGCGATTGGGAGCCCGGAGGATGTCGAGTCGGGTGCCCTTCGCCCCGCTGTAGCCCACTTCGAGGGTGTAAAGCTTCAACAGTTGCGTCTGCAGATTAGCGTTCCACTGCTGCACGTAGCCGACCCGGTAGTTTGGATCGATAGCATAGGAGTTCTTGATTGTAACCGAAGGATCGGCCGGAAAACCGCTTTGCAGCGTCAGCGGGCTTTCGAGTGTTGTCAGGAGGGTCTGATTGACTGCGAAGGGCGGCTGGCCGATGAGCTGGCTGGCGATATACGGATAGACCGACGGATTGTAAAAAATGCCGTACCCCGCGCGTAAAACCCACTTGGATGTGCTCTTGCGTTTCCAGGCCAGACCGATGCGAGGGCCAACATTGTTCTTATCCCCATTGACCAGGGATCTGGGGAACATGCCGCTGTAAGGCCCGGCCTGCGAGGGAAAAACCTGCGCGACAGCCGTGAAATCCGGCGCGACATCGAGGCTCACCATGTGGTTAAAGAGCTCGTAGTAGGGCTGGATATATTCATAACGCAAGCCAAAGTTGACGGTAAGGTTCGGCCTGGCACGCCAGTTATCCTGAAAGTAAAGATTGAAGCTCTTGTTCCGCAGATAGTTGTTGCTGCTCCCGAAGCGGCGTGTCGTCTGGTAGGGAAGACCAAGCAGGAAGTCTGCAAAGTCATATCCGGTTCCGGCCACCGGATGTCCCTTGCTGTCGAAAGCGCTGGTGGCAAAGCCGGAGAAATCGAAGATGCCGCGCGCGTTTGGATCTGTGTCTGTGTTTCGCTGGTTGAAGCTCACATCCCCGCCTGCCTGGAAGCTGTGCTTGCTGCCGATCCTGTTGATCCCGCCCCTGAAGGTCAGCGTCTGGGTGTGGTTCAAATACGGATTACCGAGTTGGAGGGTCCCATAGTTAGTGAATGAGATTGTGGGAATTCCAAAATTGATCGGATCACGCGAGACCCCGCTTATACCGAGCTGCCCCTCGACGTCATCCGTAAAGGAGAATGGGTTGGCGCTCAGGTTTCTCACCCGGTTGAATGTGATCCCGTAGGTGAGCATGAAGCGCGGCTGAAACCTGTGTATTCCTCCAATACCGACATTTTGCGAGCGATTTGTCCTATCCGTGTCCAGGCCCGGAAATGTCGAGCTGGATACGCTGTCACCCCGGCGAAAACTGTAATTGGCGAAAACGTTGTCCTTCCCAGTAAGGCGTGAATTGATCCGCGCGGATATGGTGTCTGAGGTGCTCATCAAACCGCGCTGCTGTGTATAGTTCTGTACTGTTCCCGGCAGATTCGGGAGTGGGATGTACTTCATCAGCGCTGCGGCGATCGGGTCGATGCGCGATGCCGGTATCCTCGCGCCGGCGAATGGTTGAGAGGTCGCCGGATCATAGAGAACGACCGGTTGACCTGCAAGCGGGCCCGCCGGAAGGCTGGTCTGCGAGAAATCGCCCGATCGTTCGAGTTCCGTGGGAACCGTGCTGAATATGCTGAAGGGGCTTCTATTGCGGCTGCCCTCATAGTTAATGAACCACATTCCAGGCTGCTGCTGGCGTCCGCGACCGGTTGTGCCGCCCTTCGCCCCCCAGGGCAGACGCCCGCCGATCTGAGCGCCGAATGTGTTGGTGATCTGGAGCGCAGGACTCAATTCCTGGCCAGTCAAACTGTATGGATTAGCATTCAAGAAGGAATTCTGATAGTTGCTGTACACGCTTCCGTTGATGCGGGACTGACGCATCATCATGCCGCGTCCGCCGAATCCTCCTCCCATGGGCCCGCCCCCACCCGGGCCGCCAGCGCGGCCCCCGAAACCACCACCGCCGAAGCCACCCCTGTCGCCACCGACCCGAATTGCATTGGGCACCGGACCTCCTTCGGCACCCCCGGGCCCCTGTCCCCCAGGGCCCATCATGAATCCTCCGAATCCCATGCTCTCGGCCATCTGGCGAATGCGCTCACGGAACGCGGGATCACTCCAGTCGCCTGCATCTACGCTGGCGCTCGATGAACCGGAAATGAGGAGTACATCGGAGTTGTCCTGACGCGGAGCAGCTGTCTCGCCTTCGGTGCCTGACGCAGTCTGCATTCCTTCCGCGTCCGGCATGGCCGCGAGATCGACCTCTCTGAAGGACGGAGTGTTTCCGTTGGCCCGCCCGGCCATGGAGCCTGGCCGCGTCGAGTGCTGCCCGTTGACGGCGGGCTTGGAGGCTGGCGCAGGCTGGGGCTTCTGCAGGACGAGGCTTAGTTTCCTGCTGGCTTCGTTCTCCGGATCCACACCCTCGCGGATCAGTTTCTGAAATCCGGACATATCGACCTCCAGTCGATATGCTCCTCCGGGCAGGTCGACGAACGAGAAACTTCCATCCTCGTCGGTCAGGGTTTCCAGCGGAGGGCCGGGAGCGGCTGAAGACAACCTGACAGTTGCGGCAGGAATCGCAACTCCCTTGGGATCCAGCACCTTGCCTTGAATGGAGTTGAGATTCTGAGCTCCTGAATAACCGGGAACGAGCAAGACTAATAATGCCAGCACACAGCAAGGCCAGCGGCACAATTTGGTCACGGAATCACCCTTACCCTTGACTCTGTAGTAGGAAACGCGGATAACCCTGAATCGCGGCTGAGAGAAAGACTGGAGGGTCGTGCCTCTCAGGCCCGTTCCCCTTCACGGCGCCGTCACCGGGTAACCGTATCTCCCGGAAGAAGATGCACTTTGATATACGCACCTGAAGAGCTCCCGTTACAGATTCGCTTCCGCACCAGTCTTTGCGTCCACACGATGGTCTTCTGAAAAATCCATCGTGAAGGGGCAAGAGACGCTCAGGGCTGGCGCAAAGGACTGACATCTCATCTTAAAGAACGTCGTGTGGCGCCGGCCATCAGACCGGCGCACGTAGCGGCCAAACGGCGCGACCAGGGGATCCAATCCCCCCGGCACATGAATGCATTATGTGTCAGGTTCCGATGTTACTTCTGTATTCGTTGTGGTTGCGAGGCCGGTTTGGGCGGATAATATTCCTGAAACATGGAAACGCACATCCGTACTCTTATCATAGACATGGCAGAACCGGCCGATGCCGCCCTCATCGAAAATACACTGAAGGGAGACGAATCGGCCTTTGCCGAATTGATACGGAGGTATCAGGCAGCTGTTTGGGGGACCGTCCATCGGATCCTCGGCAGTTCCTCCGAGGGTGAAGACGCTGTACAGGAGATTTTCCTCCGGGTCTTTTCCTCCCTACGTAGGTTTGATCTGAAGTATCCATTCGGGCCCTGGATCCTGCGCATCGCGACAAACTACTGCATTGATTTGCTGCGCCGGCGAAAGGCCAGGAAATACAAGCTGTGGACTGATCTCTCCGAGGGAGAGCAGCAGAAACTGATGAATGAGATGTCCGTGGATGGCGATTTTGATTCCAGGAGCCCTGAAACATATGAGAGAGTCGCCCGAGAATTGCTCAATGAGCTGAAGCCCAAGTACAGGACGGCGTTTGTCCTCCGAGAGGTGGAAGGCAGGGACTATCGGGAGGTGGCGAGTGCCCTCGGCACCTCGGAATTGGCGGCTCGGGTCCGTGTCTCGCGCGCACGCTCGGAGATCCAAAAGAAGTTCCGTGCCTTTTTGGGCGGCTCGGGAACAGAGGATTAGGAAAATGCGAGTCTGTGATGAGTTTGACCGATACCGCGACGGGGGTTTAAACGCAGCTGAGCGGGATCGATTCGAGGGTCACCTGGCCGGCTGCCGGGATTGCCGTGAGAGAAACGCCCTCCTTAACAATGTAGTTCGGGCGCTTACGGCGGTTTCATCGGAGATGCCACGCGGGCTTCCAGAGCGAATCGCGCGTCGCGCCTTCACTCAGCGTGCATCCTGGGATGCCTTGGTCATTTCGTGGCTGAAGCCCGCCCCTGCACTGATCGCGCTTGTACTGACCGTTTTGCTGTTTTCGTACCTGTGGCTGGTACCCGGATTCAGACAGGCGGAGCCAGTAACCCACAGTGAATACGAAGCCCTCGTGAACGAAAGCTACGGGTTAAATCAAGGCAGCGGTGCCGGGCAGGTGCGCGGCGATGACGATCTTCTCAACTGGCTCGAGCAGGAAGGAGGTTCCCGATGAGCAACCGCATGCGCGCGCTCGTGGTCCTTGCTGCTGTCTTCCTGCTGGGCTGTATGGTCGGCGCGGCCGGCTTCCTGGTTTGGGGAGGCAGAGTTGTGTCGGCCAGGGGTTTGCGTCCAGGCGAACCATTCCCTCGCGGCGACCGGCCTTTCCGGCTTGTGGAACGCCTTGGCCTTTCCCACGACCAGGAGTCTCAGGTGAGGCAGGTCCTGGACGATTCGCGCAAGAAGCTGGATGCTATCCGTGCAGAATCCGCACCGAGGCTTGCGGTCGTCCGAGCTGAAATGGACAAGAAAATCCTCGCCCTGCTCAACGATGAACAGAAAAAGAAGTTCGAGGAGTTTCGAAAAGAAATGGAGTCCAGAAGGGGGCGAATGCACCGCAGAACCGAAGCCCCCCCAAACCGCTGAATCACAAAAGTTCACAGTTCGCGGTTCACGGTTGCCTGGCAACCGCGAACTTTGATCGACTCGTCCGGCTATGCACCCTGGGCGGCGCGCATCGATAGCCCGGGGTTGGCGAGCGATTCGACCAGGTGTTCGTGGATCTCGTCATCCAGCAAGTAGAAAAGCCTTCCTTCCTCATTGACCTGCGCCGCAAGTCCTCTCGATACAAGGAGGAGGCAAAGTTGCTGTTCTCCGGGACTCAGTGTGGATGAATTCACACGCGCCATCCCCCGGGGACTCGCCTGATCGTCACTGGAGTCCAGGAGGGCACCTGCGGAGAACCATCGTTCTTCCGGAGCACCAAAGAAGTAAGGTCCCGAGGAATATGCCAACAGGAAAACGATCAAATCTATGAATGCAGCAAGCGCAAATGCGAACACATGGCGGCTGCCGGGTGCCGTGAACAATTTTTGGAAGGCAATGATCAGGTCCCCCTGGCCGGTGGCCGACTTGTCGACGAAATCGGCGTACTTCGGGACGACAGGTAATTGGAACTTTTCCGCATGGATGACTGTCAGAACTTGTGTGGCATTCGGCGAACTACCGATGAACAAAGCGGGCTCAGAACAACGATTCAGGTATGCAGGCGTGATTTTCAGCTACTTGTTTGACTTGCGCGGAAGGGCGAGGCCGATGATCTTTTTGAAGAGCGATGAAATGACAAAGTCATCCAAATTCCGGATGCCGATCCAGCGATCTCGACTGTCGCCTGGGTCTCTTTGTGGAGTCGAATCCAGTTCGGCATAAAAGGCTTGGACAAGGAGGCGGCGATGAGTTATGCCGTGACGCACCAGACCCAGTTCGCGGAACCGGCACGTTCTTCCGCAAAGTTTGCGTGCAAGGGCGCGCGCCGCCTCTCGTGGCGATTCCGACTCTTTGATTTCCTTATACGGAAGGCTCCACCCGCCCGGGATATATGTCACTGAACGCTCGCTTGTTACCAGAATCCGCCCCCGGAGGGTAATCACGAGTGCAACCATTTCGACCTCCTCTACCGCGCGACCCCTGTGAGATACGGGGATCTGATTCTGAATTCCCTTCCTGCGGGCCACGCAAAGAGACTGAACCGGACAGGCGCCGCAAAAGGGCAGAGACGGCTGGCAGACGAGCGCTCCGAGTTCCATGATGGCCTGATTGAAATCGGAAGGCCTGGTTGGGTGGACCCATGCCGAGGCCTGCTTCCAGAAAAAAGTTTCGAGGGGATTTGTTTCGATCCCGTGCAGCCGGGTCATGACGCGGCGAACATTGCCATCGACAATCGGCTGAGGCTGGTTGAACGCGATGGAGCAGATGGCGCCCGCAGTGTAACGTCCGATGCCGGGAAGCCTCATCACTTCTTCCATGCGCCTTGGAATGCGGCCTCTGTTTGCCCGCAGGAGTTCTCTCGCAGCCCGGTGCAGGTTTCGCGCGCGCGAGTAGTAGCCCAGACCGGCCCAGAGCGTAAGGACTTCCTCTTCGGTCGCCTCCGCCAGGCTCCTGACATCCGGGAAGCGCTCGAGGAATCTCTCATAATAGGGCATCACCGTCCGGACCTGTGTCTGCTGGAGCATGATCTCGGACACCCAGACTCTGTAAGGTGTCGGATTGCTGCGCCAGGGCAGCCCTCGTTTGTGATCTTCGTACCAGGCCAAAAGAAGCCTTTGAAACTCATGGGCTCTATTACCGGTCCAGACACGATAGACCCTCTCAGCCACGCGCTTTCTCCCTGGAACAGCCGCTTTTGCAAATTGGTTTCTATTGAAGTGCAATTTCAAAAAGTGTAACCTGAATCGCACCGGGGGAATCCAAGTTTCTATCCGCAAATCGAGTTGTAAAGCCTGGAGAAGAGTTCCACGGATCCCGGCGCATATCCGGCGTAGTGGTTGTTGAAATAGACATAGGTGGGGACCCGGTCCGCGACGAGTTTCTTGATGGGAGGAATCCACTGTCTCATCTGGACGCTGCGATCCACGATGAGACTTTCCCAATCGGACTTTCTTGTGCCGCACTCGCGCGCCTGCCTGACGGAAGCGTCCATCTCCTTATGATTGCCGAGAAAGCGGATGTAGACGAACGGGGCGGTGAAGACCTCTTTGCGGCCCGCCAGCTTCGGCAGCGGGTCCATAGTGTAGTAGTCGATGAAGACAAGAGAAATATCGCGGCTGCGCAGGAGGTCCAGCAAATCGGGACGCAGCCACCTGGAATTCCGGATTTCAAGCCCCCACTTGAAATCGGCCGGGAGCAGTCTGACGAAGTTCCTCAGCCGTGAAAGGAAATCTTCACCAGTTTCGTGCTCGTGGGGATCCTTTCCTCTGGCTACGTATGGAAACTGAAGAACCAGCGGGCCCAGCTTGTCACCAAGTCGGGACATGACCGAGACGAACTCTTTCAACTCCGCCTCGCAGTCGACAAGATATTTGTCATGGCTGATAGTTTTCGGCACTTTGGCTGAAAAGACGAAACCGGGAGGCGTGCGCTCCCTCCACGCATCAACCATGCTCTGGTTCGGCATGTGGTGCCACGTAGCGTCGATCTCGACGGTTGGAAGTTGCCGCGCGTAGACCTTTATCATTTCAGCAGGCTCGATTGATTCGGGATAGAACCTGCCGCACCAGTCGCGAGTACTCCAGCTGGAGGTGCCGACCAACAGCCCTGGTGGAAATTGTGGGTTCTCCATAAGAATGTCTCTTGCCGGAACGGCGCTCGCGCCGGGGTCCATAGATATTAGCACTTGAGCCGTCGACGGATATGTAACATTGCAGTCAATAGTGATTGAATTGAACGAACAAACAGAATAGGCTAAAAAGCAAGTTCCTACCATAGAGGTTGATATGCACACAGCCGAGCGATATCCCAAGGGCAAGAATAAAACTTCGCAGAAGCGTTCCAAAGTGCGTCCCCGTTGGACGAAGGAGGAGATATCCATCCTGAGGCGGCTCTACCGGACGCACAGCAATGCGGAGATTGCACAGGTCCTCGGCCGCAAGGTGTCCTCGGTTGTCTTCAAGGGACATCGTCTCGGTTTATCCAAGGGAATCCGGCGTCTGAAGGAGATGGGCCGCGAGAATATCCAGAAGCGCTGGCAACCCAAGAGGCACAGAGCCCGCAGCAGGAAATGAGATAATCCTCGGGACGAACCCGTCCAGGGCCTCATCGCGGTTGACCTTCCTCAGGAAAGATCCTGAATAAAAGGCCCGTGGCAACGCGCTCAACACTCGTTCCTTAGACGATGCGAGGTTGTCCGTAATCGGAACTCCGGGTGTTCAGAAATGGACATGCGATCGCATTACCCCGCTTCGGCATCCCCTGTTATTCATTGAGCCATAAACAGTTAGACGCCGTCTGAACTTATGGCACGGCTTGTGCGTTTAACTGTATATCTCCGTTTGTGGAGAATTGCAGGTATCTGAACCAGAGTATGAAGGAGATGATATGAAATTCTTTTCCGTTTATCCCGGGCGGCTTGATTCCGGAAAGTCAGCCCTTTTGTGGGCATTATGCTTGTCCCTCGCGTTCATTACTCTCCCAGCGAAGGTTTCGGTCGCCCAGGAGGATTCGGCTCTCAAGCACATTTCCCTTCCCTTGAGCCCGATAGAGCAGGCGGAAAAGGATGGTACTGCCGTCCGTCTTTCCCTGAAAGACATCACGAAACTGGCTCTTCAGAACAATCTCGATATTGCCATCTCGGATACGAACGAGGAGCTGTACCAGCAGAAGGTGCTCCAGGCGTACGGTCCCTACGACCCTGCCATATCGGTCAATCT
>DASQID010000098.1:0-9779 GCA_035631775.1 Acidobacteriota bacterium | reverse complement strand
ACTGTTCTTTGCGGGTCTGTTTCTTGTTCAAGTTCTCTTTCCTTTCTTCAAAAAGGGCTCTAAAAGAAACTTAACAAGAACGACCCGCTTTATCGAGTCCGCCCCACGTCGCGATACTCACACATAGTATCTCCGGGGCGCTTTCGGCGCGATAAAGGAGTTTCGCGACAGATACAGCCTAGCTTCTGTCTCGAAACTCCACGAGTCGCCCACTGTCGTCAGCCACCGGGGCGCGCGCCGCTCGGCAGGAAGTCTGCAATAACAACTAGTCTAACACTAGTCTACTTGATCTCAAGCAAAGGAGGAACCCCATTGGCGCGGAGGTTCTGCCGGCCGATGAGCGTCGTTCACATCGGCTCCAACACCTTGGATGAAATGATCAGGGAGCCGTGGGACTTCACCCCGCCCACAGCTCGGATATCGGCACAGCCCACAGATGCGGCCCGAACGGGACCACCTTTTCGCCGCCGTAAAGGACTACCCCCCCGGCGAACTGCTTCCCGGCATCCTCGGCCAGGCTTCGCAGGCCGCCGAAGTCCCGGGCGCTGACGGCATGCGACGACTTCACCTCGACCCCCGCCACGCGCAGCCCTCCTTCTTCGAGTACGAAATCGACTTTCATGCCTGCTGCCGTCCGGTAATGCATCAGCCGAGGCTTGCTTTCTTCCCACTCGGCTTGCTTGAGCAATTCGCAGCCCACGAAGGTTTCCAGGAATCGTCCGGACAAATTGGCGTCTTTGAGCACGGCCCCCTCGGACGCATTCAGCAGATGAGCCATGAAGCCCGTGTCCCCCAGCAGCGCCTTGGGCGCCTTGACCAGCCGTTTGCTCAGATTGGCGGTCCAGGCGGGGATGCGTTGCATCAGGAAGGCGGCTTCAAAAAGGGCCAGGTAGCGCTGAAGGGAGGTGTGGGGAATGCCCGCACTGCGTGAAAGTTCCGAGATGTTCAGCAAGGCCGAGGAGCGGCCCGCCAGCAAGGCCAGCAGCCGCGGTGTCTCCACAACGCTGGCGATGTTGGAAAGATCCCGGATGTCCCGCTGCAAAATCGTGCTCAGGTACGATGCGAACCAGGCACGCCGCCGCGTTCCGGATCGCCGGATGGCCTCGGGATATCCGCCTCGATGGATGCGCTGCGCCAGGGAAGTGCCGGCAGAGGTCTTTTGAATGACCGGGAATCCTTTTTCCGAAAAAAGACGCTCGACAAAAGTCTCGCGCCGGCCCTCCATTTCACCCTGGGAAAAGGGTCGCAGAGTGAGGATCTCCACCCGTCCGGCCAGCGACTCGGAGAGCCTTGGCAACATCAGGACGTTGGCGGACCCGGTGAGAATGAATCGGCCGGGCCTCCGATCCTCGTCCACGGCCATCTTGATCGCGGGGAAAAGAGCTGGAGCCTTCTGTACTTCGTCGATAATGACGGTTCCCTCCAAATTGCTGAGGAATCCGCGCGGATTGGCGACCGCGCCCGCCAGCACCGCAGAATCATCCAGAGTGAAATAGGCAGCCTTGCCGACGCCTGTAGCCAGCATCCGCACCAGCGTAGTCTTACCGGTTTGCCGGGCGCCGTTGATCAGAACGACGGGAGTATCGGTCAGGGCCGCCGTCACAAGAGGTTCGATATTGCGCCGAATCATGGTGAATATCTAACCATTGTGTGGTTAATTTGCAAGCACTATTGATACTCGAATTCAAACCGCCCCCAAAGACTGCGACCTATCTTGTGGTGGACGCAGAAAAACGCCGCCTTCGGACGCCGATGCAGTTTCGACACCGGAAAACCGCTGAGCGCGCAGGGAGCTTGCCAGAGCCCGGGTATGCGTCTATCATGCCAGCCGATCTATGACGACACCCAACAGCGAGCAAGCCAACTCACACACCGACCTGTCACGGCACCTGCTGCTGATCGTCCTCATAGACTGCGCCATCGCAGCCGCCTCGTACGTCGCGGCTTTCTTCCTCCGCTCCTGGATCCCCATGCCGCTGACCCAGGAACTGATGCCTCCCGGACGCTTCTTTCAGGTGACCCACCACTGGCTGTTCCTGCTAGGACTCCAGCCTGTCTCGCTGTTCTTTTTGGATACTTACCACGACATAGGATTCAAGCGAATCCGCGAGTTTGCCGCCGCCGCCGCAGCAGCCTGCGGAATCCAGACCCTCGTGCTCGTGGCGGTCTACTTTTTCACGGCCAACCTGACCTTCCCACGTACGGTCTTCCCCATCTTCTGGCTCCTCAACAGCGCAGGCGTGACGGCCTGGCGCTATCTGGTCAAGCGCAGCGCCACGCGCGGCAGGAGACGTGCCGTCATCGTGGGCGGCGGGCCCATCGCCGAGCAGCTGCTGGCCGAGCTGGACCGTACTCCCGAGATCGGCCTCGAAGTGGTCGGCATCGTTTCGGATCAGCTTGAAAAGGGCAGCACCGTCTCTCGCTACCAGGTTCTCGGAAGCCGCGATCAAATCACCGAGCTGATACGCTCGCACCGGATAGAAGAAGTCATACTCACACCCGAAGAAGGCTCCTGGAAGGACCGGTTGATCGATTCCATCAGCCGGCTGGAGGGCCTCCACACGCGTGTCAGCATCGTTCCCTCCATTTATGAGATCCTGATCGGACGCATCCGGCACTTCAACGTGCGCGATATCCCTCTGATCCAGGCCGTGGGAGATCCAAACGATCCCGTTTCCACCTTTTCCCGCAGGCTCCGTGATATTGCGTTCTCGGTCATCCTCGTTATCATCCTGTTCCCGCTTTGGATAGTGGTGGCAATCGCCATCAAACTCTCCGACGGAGGCCCGGTCTTTTATTTGCAGGAGCGCGTCGGGCAATGGGGCAAGCGCTTCCGCGTTTATAAGTTCAGGACAATGCCCGAAGGGGCGGAAGACGAGACAGGCCCCGTCCTGGCCAGGTGGGATGACCCGCGTCTCACCCCGCTCGGGCGCCTCCTGCGCAGTTATCGGATCGATGAGAGTTTTCAGTTGATCAACGTTCTGGCGGGGGACATGAGCCTCGTGGGCCCGCGCCCCGAGCGGCCCGAGTTCGTGGCAAGGTACATCCAGGAAATCCACGGTTTCAACGAGAGGCACAAACTCAAACCCGGCATCACGGGACTCGCCCAGGTTCGCGGCCATTACCATTCGGATCCGGCTATCAAGCTGAAGTACGATCTTGCGTACATTTACAACTGCTCGTTTTTGCTTGACCTCGTAATCCTTCTCGAGACGGTAAGGATTGTTATCCGGCGCGAGGGAATCTGAACCGAAGGATGGGACGCGGAAAAACGCCGCCTTCGGAGTCCGAAGAACGGGAACAATTGACTGACGGCTACCCGATACATACACTGTATGTATGGAACAGATCCGGTTTGTCTGGGATGAAAGAAAAAACCGGTCCAACCTGCTGAAGCATGGAGTGTCATTCGAGGAAGCCCAGACCGCATTCTATGACGAGAATGCGAAAATATATTCCGATCCGGATCATTCAGAGGACGAGTCCCGCTTCCTTCTCCTGGGTATCAGTTTCCGACTCCGGGTTCTCGTCGTATGTCACTGCTATCGCGAGAAGGAATCTGTGATTCGAATCATATCCGCCAGGAAGGCAAATAGGCGCGAACAGAATGCGTATTGGAGCTGAGCCATGAGGGAGCATTACGATTTTGACAAAATGAAGGGGCGAAAGAATCCCTACGTCAGGAGGCTCAAACAGCCCGTTACCATCCGGCTGGACCGCGAAACAGTTGCCTACTTCAAGGCGCTCGCCCGCAAGACCGGCCTGCCTTATCAGAACTTGATCAACCTCTACCTCCGCGACTGCGCCGTGAATCGCAGGGAACTCTCCATGAAGTGGGCATCCTGAGCGAGAAAAATGGTGTCAGAGATTGAAAGTCTGATTCTCTCAAGCGAACCGCTGCCGCTGGCGGTGTGACTCGAAGAGGCTCCGCCGTTCCAGCGAGTCTTGATCTGGATGGCTCTTCGGTATTGTTATGGTTCATGAGTAAGGACAAACCCGCACCCTGGAAGGGCGCACAGCCAATAGCCCCCGGGCAAGCGCAGCGCAGCCCGGGGTTGAGACGTGAGAGAGAGACAAAGCCCTGAAGGGGCGACAGGGAGGACTACCGGTGATATATTCTGCCGCCCCTACGGGGCTTGTGCCGGCGGGCTGGCACACCCCGGGCGGCGCTTCGCTTGCCCGGGGCTACTTGCTTGCGCCCCTCCGGGGCGCTTGTGCGGAAGCAGCCGGTGTCAGATCTGGAAATTTCACTTTGCCCGCAGCGCGCGCCGCTGATGAGGAGATTTGGATGCAAAGTGAGATTTTCAAGACCTGACACCATCGCCAAGGTGAACCGGATGGAAGCGACAAGAAACGGCCTGGGTGAGTATCGGCGCTTCGCGGCGGGAGTAAGCCTTCGAGTCTTCGGGGTATTCGTTTCTCTCCTGTCCGCTATCGTCACCTCACGCGGACTAGGTGTCGATGGACGCGGCCTCCTCTACACTTGTGTTTCAGCTGCCCAGATCGCCGCGCAGGCACTTGCCTTCGGAATGCCCTCTGCAGCGGTGCTCGCGGTAGCGCCCCGGCCGGCACTGGCACGAAGCGCGATCATGCGGGCGCTTGCGGCCTCCGGGGGAGCCGGCCTCGCCTTCCTTCTCGTTACCGGATTGCTGTTGAGGATTAACCCGCCATCCTGGGTGGATCCTGTCGTTATCGAACTCAGCCCACTCGTGGCCGGCCTGGTCGCGACTCAGGTGCTCCTGTGGTGGTGCTCGTCGCTGACCCAGGCTTTGGGTGCAGTAGATCGCATACCCCTGATCGAAGTCATCCATCGTGCCGTCACTGTGGCTTGGGCTTACAGCGCGCTCTTCCTTCTGAAAATCTCTTTCGCACGCTTTCTCGGAAGCATCGTCCTGGTAGATGCACTTATCGGCAGCCTGTGGCTGACCTACGTCCGGTCAATCGCTCCGCGGTCTGCCGATGTTCCGCCGTGGCCTCGTGATTGGTTCCGCTGGTCTCTCCGTGCCTATTTCCCACTGGCCTTATACTCCGGTGTGCGGCGTTCCGACGCCCTGGTGCTGACCAGCATCGCCGGAGTCAGAGCCACGGGACTGTACTCGATCGCAGTCCAGGTCATGGATACGTGTCAGATCGCGCCCGTGTTTCTCGGGCAGAAGGCTCTGTACGCGTTTTCCGCCGGCCACGGGGATAGTGCTCCCCTGCGCCGATTGCGCCGGCTGCTTCCCGCGGCCGTCATATGCGCGATGGTACTTGCGGGGCTGACCGGTCCGATCTGGGCGAGGCTCCTGTTTGGCAGAGAGTTCTCAGCCGTTGGACCGATTGTCCTTGCCCTGGCGGCCGGAGCCGGAGCGCTGGCATGGGAGATGGTAGCGGTCCAGGAAGTCAACGCCACGGGATATCCGCTCCGGCTGACGGGTATCTGGTTGACCTGCTTCTGCACTGCCCTGGTTCTTTTATTGGCGCTCATTCCTGTTTGGGGCGCCATGGGTGCCGGGACGACACTTTCGTTGTCCTACCTCCTGCTGGCGGCGATGGTCTATCGTTTGAGGCAAAAAATAAGGAGAGCGCAAATTAATTAGAGTCTGTCGCGAAACTCAACGGATCGTCCGTCAGGTCAGGCCCCGGAGGGGCCCAAGCAAGTAGCCGGGGGCGCAAGCCCCCGGATAGGATATTGCATAAAATCGAGCCCTGGCAGGGGCGAAGGGCCTTTGTATGCCATGTGTTATCTGTCGCCCCTTCAGGCATGCGCGTCAAGCCCGGCCTTTCAAGGCCGGGGTTTGATTGGAGGAGAAAGGCGTCGCGTCAGCGACGCTTGAATTCAACCGTCGCTGACGCGAAGGTTAGCAAATCGCATGAGAATCGCCTGTTGCTCCCATTACTTCACCCCCGAAATCGGCGCTCCTTCCGCGCGCATCCATGAAAACGCGCGGGAATGGATTGCAATGGGACACGCTGTCGATGTCGTCACGTGTTTTCCGAATCATCCCGCGGGAAAACTGTATCCGGGGTACAAACCTGCCCTCAGCATGCAGGAGGACATCGACGGAATCGGCGTGCATCGGATCTGGAGCTACATCACTCCAAACAAAGGACTCGTCCGCAAGACCGCCGGTCACATGTCATTCTGGCTTTCAGCGCTCCTGCTCGGCAAGCGCCGGCTTCCCGCACCCGACTTGGTCATCGGCACGTCACCGACCTTTTTTGCCGCGATGGCCGCAGCGAGGCTCAGCGCAAGATACAGGTGCCCGTTCGTCATGGAGGTTCGCGATCTCTGGCCCGCCGTTTTCATCGACCTGGGAATTGTGCGCAACCGCTCCCTTATCCGCATGCTCGAGCGCTGGGAGCTGGCCCTGTACCGGAGGGCCACGAGAATCGTGACCGTCACCGAGTCATTCCGCACCAATCTTGTTCGTCGAGGCGTGCCCGAGCACAAGGTCTTCACCATATTCAATGGCGCCGATGTCGACTTCTGGCATCCTTTCAAGCCTCCCGCCGAACGGCGCGACCAGTTGAGTCTCAAGGATCGTTTCACGGTGCTCTACCTGGGCGCTTTCGGCATCTCGCAGGCACTGACCAGCGTGCTGGAATGCGCCAGAATTCTGAAGGACGAGAAGGATATCGAATTCCTGTTCGTCGGCGACGGAGCCGAGAAGGAGCGGTTGTCAAGATATGCAGAAGAAGCCGGTCTCGGCAACGTCCGATTTTTGGCGCCCGTACCCAAGGGCAAGGCGCGGGAGCTGTACGCCCTTTCGGACGTGTGTCTCGTGCCGCTCAGGAACATACCTCTCTTCGAGTCTTTCATTCCGTCCAAGATGTTCGAAATCATGGCCATGGGACGCCCGATTGTGGCGAGCGTCTCGGGCGAGGCGGCGGATATCCTCAATAGATCGGGAGGGGCGATCGTAGTCCCGCCGGAGGGCAGCAAGGCCGTCGCCGAAGCCATAAGATCGCTGTACCGGAATGGGGACCTCCGCCGCTGCATGGGGGAGCGGGGAAGAGACTTCGTGGTCGCGCACTACTCGAGACACAGCCTGGCCGTCGAGTACGCTCGAATCCTGCATGATGCCATCACCGACCATGGCCGGAAGAAATGAGCCGCTAACTCGAGGGAGGACGGAAAGTCCTTCCGTTATTGAAATTCACGGTGTGAATGAATATCGACTGAATTTAGCCCGGCCGTTAAACGACGCATGGCGATGGATCTTGAAAGGCGGAGCTCATTCGAGGGTCAGGCCTGCACGGTCACGGTCATAGGTCACGAACTTGTCATGTCGGTCCAGCTCTGCCTGAGCGAGTATCTCCTTGCTGGGAACGTAGTCAGGCACGATCTCCTTTAGCGCGGTCACGAGCCCGTGCACGTTCTTCGAATTCACCAAAGCAGAAAGCTCGTCCAGCCAGGCGCTGACTTGGGCGAAACTGACTTCGCCACCGGCAAGCACTTTGATCCTCTCGTGTGCCGTCGGTCCGATTCCCTCGCCTTCCGGCTTGAGTCCCTCGGCTAGCTCCTCTCCCGGCCTCAGCCCGGTGAAGACAATCGGGATATCACGATCCGGTTCCAGCCCCGACAGCCGGATCAAATCCCGCGCCACATCCAGCACCTTGACAGGTTCGCCCATGTCCAGGATAAAAATTTCCCCGCCGTCAGCCATTGTCGCAGCCTGCAAGACGAGCTGGACTGCGTCCGAAGCCGTAATGAAGCACGTTTTCGCCTCCGGATCGGTGACGGTGACGGGCGTTCGGTGCGCGATTTGCCGCTCGAAGATCGGAATGACGCTCCCCCTGCTTCCCAGCACGTTGCCGAACCGAACCGAAACATAGCGCGTGGCGTGTTGCTGAAGACCGAGTATCAGAAGCTCGGCGACGCGCTTCGTCACACCCATGACGCTGGTCGGGTTCGCCGCCTTGTCCGAAGAGATCAGCACAAAGTCCTCGACCTCGTACTGCCGTGCCACGAGAGCCGCGTTATACGTTCCAAAAATGTTATTTGTGACAGCCTGGAAGCAGTTCCGCTCCAGCAGCGGAACGTGCTTGTACGCCGCAGCGTGAAACACCAAATGCGGGTGATGAACCGAGTGCACCTCCCGCAAACGGTTCACGTCGAGGATATCGCCGATGACGGGAACCTGATGCAGGGATGGACAGGTCTCAGCAAGGCTCAGGGAGAATTCGTGCAGATCACTCTCCGAGCGGTCGAACAGAACCAGTTTCGACGGATTGAATGCAGCCAACTGGCGCGCAAGCTCGGCACCGATCGATCCCGCCGCGCCCGTGATGAGAGCCGCCCTGCCCTGAAATTTTGCGCGGATCTTTGCCAGGTCCAGCTGCACCGGCTTGCGCTGAAGCAGGTCTTCCACCCGAACATTCCTGATCTGATCTGTGGAAACTGAATTAGTGATGAGATCACCCAGTGCGGGAACGGTCTTGACGTCGGCCTTGCACTCGCGGCACGTCTCGATGATCCGCTGTATTTCCTTCCCCGACGCTGACGGCAGGGCAATCAGCACATGGGCTACCTCGTTCTCCTTGATGATTCTCGGAAGATCGCCGGTGCCGCCGAGTACCTTGATCCCCTGGATTTTGATCCCCTTTTTGGTCGGATCGTCATCCACGAAACCGATCGGGTAGAAATTCAGACGCTCGTTGCTCAAGAGTTCCCGCGCCGTCGCGTCTCCTTCGCGGCCTGCTCCCACGATCACGGTTGCCGTGTGGGCGAAGTAACGCCGGGCATGCTCGGCATTCATCCGGACAGCGAACCGGGTTCCCCCGATCACCAGAATCGTCAGGATCGGATCGATAATGAAGACCGATCGAGGAAACCACAGGAAGCCGTAAACAAGGTGGACTCCGGCATAGATCAAGGGTGCACTTATTACAGCCGCCTTCACGATGTCGAGCAGGTCGCTGACGCCGACGTAGCGCCACCAGCCCCTGAAGAGTCTGAAATAGGCGAAGACGCCAAGCTGGATGATGAGAGCGACGGGCAGGGTCTTGAGGAAGACTATCCGGTAAGGCTCGTTCAGGCTGAAATCCAGCCTCAAGACAAAACTGAGCAGGTATGTGAGCGTCAGGAGTGCGGCCTGCGAAAGCACGATCGCCAGCCGGCGGTACCTCAGGAAGTGGGTTTTCATCGAAGGCTTCAAGGATGTCTTCTCGTATTCCTCGTCGCGCACATATTTCCAGAGGCCGAGGCACAGGAAAGGGACGGCGACGAGGCCGCCCGGAGCTTCTCCCGCCGTGCCGGGTGCCCAGACCTCGCCCAGCGCAACACCTACGAGGGCGAGCGCGGCATAGATCAGGGTGACGGAGCGATGACTGTGCCCAGCCTGTACAAGGCGCTGGTAGAGGTGCGTCTTGTGTGCGTGAAAGACATTCTCCTTTTTCAGCAGACGGCTGGCGAAGGTGAAGGCAGTATCGAAAACGAAAGGCCAGAGCAAGAGCACACCCATGGCGGGGATTGCCCCGGGTTCTCCGGTGTTTGAAAGATGTGTCTGCAGCAGCGGCAGGACTGCGAATGTATACCCCAGGAAGGAACTGCCTACGTCTCCCATGAAGACGCGTGCGGGCGGCCAGTTGTGACTGAGGAAGCCCAGGCTGGCGAATGCCACGAGCACTCCGAGGACGGCGACCACAGCCTGTCCGCTCTGCCAGCCCAATGCGGCCCAGCCGGCACCGGCGACGATGGCTTGGGCTCCCGCGATCCCGTCGATTCCGTCCATGAAGTTGAAGGCATTCGTGAGCCCGACTATCCACAGAAAACACAGAGGCATTCCGGCCCAACC